>JAGQXH010000261.1 GCA_020436695.1 Lewinella sp.
ATATAGCTGTGAAAAATGAGGAAGCTGTTGTATCGCCACCCTGGTCGATACATGCCGGAGCGGGTACCCACAGTTACCGCTTTATCTGGGGAATGGGTGGCGAAAATAAGTCGTTCTCCGATATAGATGGAGTAGCGCTAACGGACGTGCGATAAGTGAAGAATGGATTAATAAACCTGTGAAAGCGTAAAACATGATCCTGGATAAATTTAAACTGGACGGAAAGAAAGCGTTGGTTACCGGATGTAAGCGCGGAATTGGGTTCGCCATGGCGGAAGCATTAGCGGAAGCCGGCGCGGACATTATTGGTGTTTCAGCTTCTTTGGAAACGAAAGGTTCTGAGATTGAAAAATCGGTTAAATCCCTGGGAAGGAAATTTTCGGCCTATCAATGTGATTTTGGCGATCGTACCTCGCTCTATGCGTTTATTGAGCGGGTAAAAGAGGAACACGGCATTCCGGATATACTGGTCAATAATGCGGGTACCATCCTGCGGCGGCCGGCCGCAGAGCACCCGGATGATTACTGGGATAAGGTCATTGAGATCAACCAGACCGCCCAGTTTGTACTCAGTCGTGAATTTGGCCGTGGTATGGTGGAACGAGGCAGCGGCAAGATCATTTTTACAGCGTCACTCTTAACGTTTCAGGGAGGTATCACCGTACCCGGTTATGCGGCTTCCAAAGGAGCAATCGGACAGTTGACGATGGCTCTTTCCAACGAATGGGCAGGTAAGGGCGTGCAGGTCAATGCGATCGCACCGGGCTATATCGCTACCGATAATACCGAGGCTCTGCGAACCGATCCGGTACGCAGCCAGTCTATTCTGGACCGCATTCCGGCTGGTCGCTGGGGGCATCCGGATGATTTCAAAGGACCGGTGGTGTTTTTGGCTTCCGCCGCTTCTGATTATATGACCGGTGCCGTGATGCTGGTTGATGGAGGATGGATGGGGCGTTGATGGAGGAACAGGAATGAGGATTCGGTCACGGTAGTAGGTTTATTTTCCGATTTCATGTTCATAGTATTTAAGCGGGCACCTGATCCAATGGAATAGAGACGTCCTTTAATCGGTGATAGGTAATATGCGATATCACCAACATGCCTAAAAAGAATACAGGAAACAGCACCATGGCCGAGAAACCATCGACTGCCCAATGGGAGACCGTAGCGGAAATGAATACAAATCCAAGTCCGGCATAGGCCCATTCTTTAATCGGTCCTTTGACCATCGGCAGGATCAGGGCCAGACTTCCCAAAACTTTAAAAACGGTTAGCAGGGGGAGAAAATAACCGGGATATCCCAGGTGGCTGATGCCCTCTTTTGCCAGTTCGGTGTATGTTGTTAATGCCGGCATAACGCCTTCCCAAAGAAAAATAATGCCGGTGGTGATCCAGTAGATGATCCTTGTCGTTTTCATAACTTTGAGTATTATTTAGATTGTTCAATTTGTTTGCATTACAAATATGCACTGACTCAATGAAAACAAAAGGGTGTAAATGCGCCGGTTTGCAGGGGGAATTGCGACGAATTGTTTGATCAGCCAACTTTTATACAAGACTTATGAAGATTCTATCGACCCTGGCCCTGTTTTGGGCCATCAGCCTGCTGTATGTTTTTCCTTTGACCGGACAGACAAAAACCTTAGCCAGAGTCTCCGTGCAGGGTAATCAGTTTATCACTGAAGATGGAAGTAATTTGGTATTCAGGGGATTGAATACCAGTGACCCTGACCGGCTGGCGAGGGCGGGAAAATGGAATGCCGCCTATTTTGCCGAAATGAAGTCCTGGGGCGCCAACATTGTCCGCTTTCCGGTCCATCCCTCCCGCTGGCGGGCGCGTGGAGCTGCTTTTTATCTGGAATTGCTGGATGAGGGAATACGGCTGGCGGCAGAACAGGGCTTCTATGTGATCATCGACTGGCACAGCATCGGCAATTTGCGCACGCAATTATACCAGAATGATTCTTATGATACTACGCTGAAAGAAACCTTTGAATTCTGGCGTGCTATCGGCCGGCGTTACGGTGATAATCCCACAGTAGCGTTTTATGAATTATTCAATGAACCTACCACCCAGCAGGGCCGCCTGGGTTCCTGCTCCTGGGAACAATGGAAAAGCCTGATGGAAGAAGTGATCGGTATTGTGCGGGCCAATGGAGGTCAGGGCATACCGCTGGTTGCCGGCTTTAACTGGGCCTATGATCTTCGGTCGGTACGGGAGCAGCCCATTGAAGCCAAAGACATTGCCTACGTTAGCCATCCCTATCCGCAGAAGCGTAGCAAACCCTGGGAGGATCAATGGACGCAGGACTGGGGTTTTGTCAAAGAAAAATATCCGCTGATCCTGACGGAGATCGGCTTTGCCGGAGAAGAAGAAAGGGGCGCGCACATTCCCGTGATCAGCGATGAATCCTACGGGGATGCTATTACCGCTTATTGCGATGCAGCGGGTATTTCTTATGTCGTTTGGGTATTTGATCCGCAGTGGGCACCTCCTTTGTTTACAGACTGGACTTTTCAGAAATTAACCCGGCAGGGAGTTTATTTCAAGCAAAAAATGCAAGGATATTAGAATAAGGTTTACAAAAAAATGATCTCACTCGGAAGGAGCTGCTTTTACTTCTTTCCAGGCATTTCTTTACCGTTACAGCTTATCCAGCGTCATCTCAAAGAACTGGAACCAGGAATCGCCCATGGCAAACTCCCCGATCTCGTGCCACTGTCCCTTTTCATTAATGGTAATGGTATAGCGGATCTTTCCATTGGGTGTTTCAAGGAACCATTCGAAATGACCATCTGCTACCAGATGGCCGATGTGATTGCCGCTGCCGCGCCCCACCACAAAGCTTCTGAAATCATAACGGTCTTCTTCCGGATCATAAGTGATCAGGGCTACGGCATTGTGGATCACTCTTTCTTCTCCAGTCTCCGGATTATTGCTTTTGCCCAGACCTTTGATCAGCAGTGATTCTCCATCGGTCAGGAATTCAATATCCTCGGTCTGAGTAAAGGCCATTTTTTGTCGCTGCTGATTCATTTGCCAGCCGCTGCCGCTCCATTTCCCTGCCAGAAAGGATAATTTTTCCATAGCCGTTTTGGAGGATGGCCCATCGGTCTGCGCAAAGGAAAGTACGGAAGTAAATAATAGAAAGAGTGTTAAGGTGGATGCTTGCATGATGATGTTGTTTTTTTAGTGTTGACGTGTTTATGTGTTTGGGTGTTGAAGTTTGTCGAGTACATGAACACATCAGCACTCCAGCACCTGAACACCCGCAACACTCCAACACATCAACACTTACAAAAGTAGGAGAGAAGAAAAAGGAAGAATTGTAAAAAACCGTCATTTCACAGTCGGAAGCTCACTCCCACATGACGGATGTTTTTGATATAGCGTTTAAAATCGGGTAGAGATATGCGGGAAAGCTTGCTGAAATCACGGATGAAATGCGCCTGATCGTAATACCCTGAGTCGAAGACCATATCCTGGTAGCCTTTGCCTTCCAGTTCCATTTGGATGATAGAAGCACGCAGACGCATCACCGTGGCAAACTCTTTGAGGGTGAGCCCCACTTCCTGTTTAAAAGTTTTTTGTAATTGCCGTTCACTGAGAGGGATGGTCTCCAGAAGATCGGATATGCGGATATTGCCCCGGGAAGACAGGATCGTGTCCATGGCCTGCTGTAGAACTTGGGGAATATGCGGTTGTGATCGGGCGATTACCAGAGGTAGCGTTTGATTGAGATAATCCTGCCATCCGGCAGCATCAGTTACCAGATCCAACCCCTGTTCGTAATCAAGGCCATTTAGTATCGGTGCCGGTTGAATGTTCTGATCCCGGAGCTCTTGTCCGGATTGGCCGAATAGCCCGGAAATGACACCTGGACGAAAACGAATTCCCATTGAAATAGAACCCCGGAATACCTGTGTTTCGGCTATGTATTTGGTAGGGCCAAAAAGAGTAGTACCCTTAACGTCGAACTGAGGGAGCGTAAAGAAAATAAGCGAAGGGCAGGCATCCGGTGGAATATAGTGCCGAATGGGGCCATCGGGACCACTCCGGGGACCGGTGAATTTCCAGTAGCAAAGCAGATAATCCTGCAGATTTTCAGGAACCTTGAATTCCTCGTAGACCATTGATTATTGTTGCATTTACTACTTCAGATAAATAAACTACAGTCTTAAAAATTGAAGATCTCTTCGTAGACGGTATTCCCGTCTACATCACGATGTTGAAAACTCAACTTTGGTTTGTCGTTCTCATAGGTGACGCTGCCCAAAAGATAACCTCCTTTTACCCTCAAAAAACGGTGTTGCGGCAGGAAGTTATCGGGATCCCAGCCTCCGGCATGGGCATCCGTACCGGCACCACAGCCGAATTCCCAAAGATTGGTATCGTCAAAGTGGGTGACGTATTGCCAGTGGCGGTCGCCGTTGCAGAGGAAAATGTTGTCGAACCGGTTGATGAACGCCCGCAGTTCATCGCCCTCCGTTTGAAAGGCTTTATTGGAATGGTTGTCGTTTTTTCCCTTCGGGCGATCCGGCCCCAAGATCGGAGAAGCGGAAACGATTACCTTGATGGTGGCGTCTGATTCCTGTAGGGTTTGGAAAAGCCATTGTTTTTGCTCCTGCCCCAGAATGGTTTTGGCCGGGCTGTCGGTCTCCGTATTCTGACTGCGGTAACGACGTCCTTCCAGAATCCAGATCTGCAGATCTTTTCCCCAGCGAATGGTTTTATAAGTCTTTTCAGCCGAAGGGAATTGCTCCCGGTCGAATATCTCGAGCCCACGTTCAAAATCAACGGCTCCGTAGGTCGTTCCCGGGTAGGCATCATCACACAGAATGTCGTGATCATCTTTCATGAAATAACTGGTAGTGTGCGACCAGAAATTGCGCTGAAGGGGTAAGGCAAAGAGCCGGTCCCATTTGAAATGCATCAGCTCTTCGGTAAACGCATAAGGATCGGGTTTGTCGTAATATTCGATATCCCCGGTATGGATGTAAAAGTCGACCTTGTCTTTTTCCATAGCCGCATAGATCTTATGGCCGGCCACCGTGTCCCGGCGCAGGTAATCATGGCAGGAGACAATACTAAAGCTTACGGGACGGCGGATCTTATCCTTCGGTGGAGTACGAAAACTGCCCTTCAGCGTATCCGATACGGGCGACTGGGCATTTTTCCGGGCCAGCAACAGCAATTTATATTTGGTATCCGGTTTCAGATTGGTGAGGGTCCATTGCACACTGAAATTCTCGTCCGGATTGACCGGAGTCCAGTCCGTAGCCGCAAAATTTTCGGGTATCCCTTTTTGGTAATAGCGCAGCAGTACTTCACCGGTAGTGCCCGGGCAGGCACCCGGCATATCTTCCAGTGAAGCACCTTCCGGCAATTGGAATGCATTCAGTTGATCCGGATCGTTAAGCCGGCGGAGGGAGTCGTGTTCGGCCTTAGTGAGTCCAATGAATTCCGGCCCTTCCGGCCTGCCGTCCGGTCGTTGGGTCAGGCGGGTCCAGATGACGATGGAGTGTTGGTCGGCCCATCCGTTGTGGATGCCGTTGCCGAAGTAGGGACCGTCGGAATCTTCGTTAATGCAGCTGGCCAGGGATAAAGAAAGTAGTAGCATGAACAGCATCAAAGTCGGTCTCATGTGCAGGTGTTTGTTTGTGGCAGATAAAGCTGATGGCCTATGCCATACTGTGTACAGGGTAGCATAGGCCGTTTTTCCCGGGATGCCTTTAATTTTGTGAGGAATTCAATCCTCTAAAAATATAAAATTTTCGGAGTACTTAGAGACCGCTTCCGTTTAGAGTGAGTTAAATCTTATATCCCGATCAAATAGGAGGTAAAGGCTTCGACCTTATTACGAATAATAAGCTGCCTCCAACTCCGCCATAATAAGCTTATTCATCGGCATCATAGCCTGCATCATCTTTTGGATTCTCTGTCCGTCACCCTTGCCCATCAACGCCAGAAATCTTTCCGGTACGATCTGCCAGGAAAGGCCATAGCGGTCTTTTAGCCAGCCGCAGCGCCCTTCATCACCGGTGGCTGCTGTTAGTTTGTCCCAGAAGTAGTCCACTTCGGCCTGATCTTTACAGCTGACCAGGAAAGACACTGCTTCCGTAAAATTAAATCTCGGCCCGCCGTTCAGCGCCACCATTTTCAGGCCGTACAACTCAAATTCGGTGATCAATGAGGTAGTCTGAATGATGCGGGAATCCGGGAAGATATCTGTGTAATAGGTAGCTGCTTCCAACGCCTGATCGTCGAACCATAAATAAGGGGTGATCTTTTGAATAGTAGCCATGATCTTTTTTTGACAAAATTATGGGGCGAATCGTTAAGATCTCCGTTGTCATTATGACAGTATCGGGGGGGATTTGTGGCAATCGGCAATTTTGTGGCAGCTATTAACTCATATTAGTAAAAACCAAAGGAGCTCTCATCAATAATTTCGAGATTAATTACGTCTTAGAAGCCTTCGGCCGCACCAGCCAGATCACAAACCCCACCAGTGCCAAACCCATAATGGTAAACACCAGTATCCATTTGCCCAATGAGAAGATACTGCTCAGCCGGGCTACCAGGTTCGATTGTTCCGGAAAACTATTAAGCATCGTAATGATCATAGCATTCTCCCCGTAATCGAAAAGAACGGTAGCCACCGCTAATAAAGGCAGCCACCGCACACGAGGTGCGATCCGGGACCAGAAAAAGGCAATGAGTAAAGCAAATGCAAGCCCGTAGATAAGTGGATAGATCACATCGGCAGTGAGTTCAATGGTGCGATAGGCGGCGCGGCCGGCCTCTCCGTAAGCTGCTACGCTTTCATGGGCAAAATCTACGGAATAGGTGGGCACACTGAGATCGAGCGGCGGTACTTCCTGCTCGCCACCGACTGCTTCCTGTAAACGCCCGGAGGCATAAGGCATAACGCCCATCATCATGATGAGATCCAGAACGAAAAAGATGATCACATTGCGGCCGGTGGCCATTTTGTGGAGCCAGTTGAGCATAGAGTTATGGTATTTATGAGATGAATTGTGTTCTAAACAGCGGACCTACATATCTAGCGCCGTCGTTTTTTCCAAAGTATAGATCGTATTCTGGATAATGCCCTCCACTGGCTTGCCATCCGTGGCTTCCAGGTGATATTTGATCTCCATCACCCAGGTCGGCTGAATATCCGGCAGGGCAATGCGGAGCAATTTCCCATCCTCATCCAATTTCGCTTTGCTGATCTTTAATTGCTGCACATTGTAACGTTTGGAGCCATAGTTATGGCTGCGTTTGAGATCCCAGGTTGTGATCTCGAAGTTAGCGGGATTTTCTGCCGAGGCTTTATCCAAAGGATCGGAAAACGTAAGCTCTATGCCCGTTTGGGTTGCGGCCAGGGTTACTGGTAAGTGCAGCGGCAGGCCGGTATACCGCACCCGGTACAAACCACCCACCTGGATCATCTGATTGGTAGCCCAGGCCGACATGCCGCAACCATAAAATTGCCCATCTGCCGGATGGAATCTGCCCCGCATCAAACCGGTAGGAAATTGTGGAACCGGCACCTCCACGATCCCTGCCTGCCGGATATCGCCTACCTTTTGCGGCAGCACCGCAAACATTTTACCGTAGCCGTAGGACAAACTAAGCAGGCTGCCGTTCAACGGGCCCCATTGCTTACTATCCGCCCACAGTAACTCGGCCGGTGAGCGATCATACTTGCTATCGATCCAGCAGAGTGGCTGGAGCATAGCGGCATCGGAGGTGTCGGCCGGGGCACCATAGCCATACATATTACCGTAGAAACCGCCCTCTTCCACCCAGTTGATCCGGTTCATCGGATTCCAGTATCCTTCCTGATCGGTGACGATAAAGGAACCGTCCGGATTGATGCATACCCCATTGGCTGCTCTGAAACCATTGGCAATGATCTCAGATTGTTCCCCATCCGGGCTCACTCGTATCAGCGTGCCGTGCTGCGGGACGAGTGCGGTGCGGGCGTGGCGACCGCTCTTGGCATAGTAGAAGTTACCGGCCTTATCCACCTGTAAGCCCATGGCAAATTCATGAAAATGCTCGGTCACCTGATGGTCGTTGTTGAAACTACGGTAATAGTCCGTTTCTCCATCACCATTCAGATCTTCCAGTACGGCGATCTGGTCCCGGCAACTGACGTAGATCTTTCCATTGTGATACTTAATACCCAATGGTTGGAACAAGCCCGTAGCGATACGGTGCCATTTTATCATTCCTTCGGCCTGACTGATGCCTTCCAGCCGCCAGACCTCTCCGTCGATGGTGGATACTACGGCCTGATCCGGATCTTCCAGGAAATCAATACCGGTAGGCCGCATCCGGCTTTTCCAGGGGTTTTCCAGCGGAAGTACAAAAACATCCTCCACATAAGCGGCATCATCTTCGGCCCGAATAATGGGGCTGGTGATCACTTGTGGATAGTGCGCCGGTCCACCTTGCGTATATTTCGTTAGATCTTCCGGCCCCGCTGCGGTTCGGTTGATGGCTTTCAGGCTGGATTTGGAAGTAGATATCAGGATCTTTACTTTGGCGTCCTGTCCTGCCTTTAACTTTAGGATGTGAAAACCATCTTCTGTAGCCAATTCGCCGTCACCAAGCAATAGGACGGCTGCGGCCGAAGGTACAATGCGCATGGTCAGGTCCTGGGCCGGGGTGTTTACGTTTAGTGTGCGGCTGATGACGGGGTCGGCACCGTTAGCCTCCAGGTCATAGGTCTCTAAAATACGGGCTTCGCCAACGGTATATTGGATAACTACCCTTGACTCGTGGTAGTACAGCCCTTCGTAATGCGTCCATTCTTTGGGTAAAGGTCCGAAAGGGCGGCCATCCACCGCAACAAATCGCGGATCGTCAAAAGATCCGCTGGCAGGGTTAGCCCAGCCTGGAGTGATCGGATTCTCGATCTGCACCTGACCGACCGTCCTGGGGAAAATATTATGCCGGTCATTCAACAGAATATCTTCGTAATCGATAAAGCCTTTGCCGGTCCAGAATCCGGTAAAACGCATCAGGTCGTGGTCAAAAAGTACAAAGGCATTACCGGCTGCTACACCTCCTGCTCCGGCATCCAGGCGAATGGCGATACCTTTATAGGCAAAATTGACATCGCGAAAATCTTCATTGGGTAAGGGGCTGCGACCGCCGGAAATGCCGCGATCCGGATCGCCGGTACTCGACAGATCATAGGTGCGCATCAGGAAATTGCCGTAGTCCATTTCGGCCCAGGGTTGATATGGCTGCGGGTCAGGGCCGATGGTATCACCGGCAGGCAGGCTGTTCAGCCAATCGTCCGTGATCTCGGTGTATTGCTCCGGATTTTGTTCTTTCATGAACTCCTCCCGGATAAAATGGATCACTTCGTATTTTTCCTGTGGTGTGAGGCGGACCTGGGGCGGCATCAGCCCAAAACCTCGGGTAAGGGTCTGGTACATGGCGTAAGGATCCGATCCGTTCTTCAATTTGTCCTTCCAGAATTTGGCTGCATTGGGCATAGAACCGGGCTGTTCTTCATTGCCGTGGCAGTTGAAACAAACCGTACGGTAGGTAACCATGCCTTTGTGGTAGAATTCCTCGGTCCAGTTGGCCATCAGTGCCCGGTGGTCCAGGTGGTGTTCGTACTCGGGCAGGTCTGTTTCAACCAAAAGATAGGAAGAGGCTGCATCGCCGTCCCCAACTATAGATGGATCTTTTTCGGTACAGGCTACCACTGAGAGCATACTAAGGAGAAAGAATAAGTGCCGCATAGAAGATATGATTTCCTAAATATAAAAATTTCACCGGATTGATCCGGTAAAATCAGATCACCGGAAACCGGTTCATCGTCTGCGGTATTATACCCTCTCAGAATAGCAACTAATCTGCAACGGAGATCCAAAAACTTATAAAAGAAGCGGTTAAGGCGGAAATACAATGTAATACTTTTAAAGAAACTGGAGGGACGAATACGATCCCGCAGGCCCGGATTTCCACCGGCAATTGATAGATAGTTTTACGATTTGCCGATACCCGCGGCCCTGTTCAGGAGATTGCCGAATATGTTTTCCCCTGACCGCGCGCTATTTTCCCCAGCAACACTTCTTGTATTTCTTTCCGCTGCCACAGGGGCAGGGATCATTGCGGCCTGTCTTGGCAAACGCTCCCGGCCTCAAAGTGGTAGGGGCCGGGAGCGTTTTTTTTGCTCCTGTCATTTTTCTAAGTTCTTGCTCTATTCCCGGCATCTTTTCTCTGAACATGGCATCCTGTTTCTCCTGATCTTCTGCGCTCATATAGCCGTACCAATGGGTGGTAATATGATGATAGTGATCGAAAATGTGCTCATAAACAGGCATAGTTCTGAACTTTTTCTCATCATCCAACATCATGGTTTCAATTTCCTCCAGATCACCACTT
>JAGQXH010000262.1 GCA_020436695.1 Lewinella sp.
ATAATTATAAAGTTACTTTTTAATAAAACGCTGCGATTTTAAGGTGTTGCCGTCTTGTATTTTCAGGATGTAATTGCCTGTTGCCAAAGTAGAAACGTCAATCGCGTTTGCATCCAATGGCGCACCCATCAATTTTCTGCCCTGCATATCAAAAATGGAATAGGAAGGGTTTGTAAAATCTGTTGTATCGCCAAGGTTTAGAATGTGCTGTGCCGGATTGGGATAAAGGATAAGATTGTTGGTAACACTCTCGTTCAAACCGAGTACGGTAGAGCCTTCCACCACCGAAATAACCTGATCTACCGCAACGTTTTCCAGAGTGTCAACGATGCCAGAGGGCCAAGCAATGGTAAGGGTGGCAATTTCGGTATCTTGGCCAAGGCCGAAATGTGTATTGAGCGTGCTCATATATTTAAACCCTTCGCCGCTGCGCACTTCGCGAATCTGTGTACCCAATGCTGAGGTTATGGTAACCCGCGCCCCAATACCGTTAATATTGCTCTCCACGCCTATGGTATTGATGGTAATCCAGTGGTTTGAGTTTCCGTCGTTATAGTAAATCTGTCCGCCCGTAAAAGAGTCAATAAAACCATCATTGTTCAGATCGCCCAAAGAACCGTTGTTATTTGGCAACGCCAGTGGAATCAAGGTAAAGGTAAGGTCGCCATTGTTCAACAGTATATTTCCGTTAGAGGCAATGTCCGCATACCCATCATTGTTGAAATCATAGGTGCAGTTTTCAATTCCGGTGGTTGTCAAGGCGTGTATGCCCGTGGATGCCGAAATATCCGTAAAAGTGCCGTCGCCATTATTTCTGTTTAGTTTGTGGGTAAAGTTGGCGCTGCTGCTGCCTACAAATACGTCCAAATGGCCATCGTTGTCAAAATCTGCCCACGCCGAAGACCACGTTTGCATATTGTCCTTCAATCCTGCCGTTTCTGCCACTTCCACAAAATTGCCCGCGCCATCATTTTGATATAGTTGGTTTTCACTTCGTTCGTTCACATCGCCATTTACGTTACATTTCGCAATAAAACAATCCATATCGCCATCATTGTCATAATCAACCCATACGGAACCATAATTGCCGCCGGACGGATAGTCACCAATGTCGCCCTGGTGAAAGGTAAAAGTACCATCCCCATTGTTGATGTATAGCATATTTTTCCGGACTTCAGCGGTGTAGGGCCCGGAAAAGCATAGGTAGAGATCGAGCCGGCCATCCGCATTAACGTCCACCATGCTGACGCCGGTGCCCCATTTACCTCGGGTGTCGATCCCGGCTTGTTCGGTTACCTCTTCAAAGTGAAGATCGCCCCGGTTTAGATAGAGCCGTCCAGGCACCATATTCCCGGAGAAATAAAGGTCCGCTAAGCCGTCATCGTTGATGTCGCCCACGGCCACACCGGCTCCATTATAGAGATATTCAAAAGTGATGATATTGAGTTCAGTCGACTCGTAGAGTGTGTTGGTAAAGGAAACACCTGTTTCTTCCGGCTGGAGGAGTCGCATCATCGGTCCGTCCGGTCCGGAATCAGATCGAGTACATTTGAATGATATGAAAATTATCAGTAGACTAATGAAGAGGGTGAATATATTTTTCTGCACGTTTCCGGCTTTGCTGTTTCAAAAACGAAAAATAGATCATGTGTGTAAACTGGGTATTAAATAATTGGAAACAATTAAGTTGTGTTAGATTCTTTAAAGACGTAAACTATACATTTGTGAAAAAGCACGTACAATGATGAGACCATTTTCCCCGCTACTCCTCTTGATCTTGGTCTTAAGTAGCTTGTCAATAATTTCTGCTCAGGAAAATTCTTCATTTCAATCTCCGGTCAGTACCGACCGCAAACCCTGGACGGAAAAACGCTTCGAAAACGAACCCGATAATTTCCAGTTCGCCATCCTTACGGACCGCACCGGCGGCCACCGCAAAGGGGTGTTTGGAAAGGCGATCGAGAAACTGAATCTGCTGATGCCGGAATTCGTCATGAGTGTGGGGGACCTGATCGAAGGTTCCCGGATACCGGATACCATCGATAGTCAATGGGCTGAATTCGATAAATTGTTGCAACCGCTGGCCATGCGTTTTTTCTATGTGCCGGGCAATCACGATATCGCCAATGAACTTATGCGCAGCGAATGGCTGGAGCGTTACGGACGGTCTTACTATCATTTTATTTATAAGAATGTCCTTTTTCTTGCGCTGGATAGCACGGATGGGGATGATGATGCCACCTTTTCCGATGATCAGATCAATTATTTCAAAAAAGTACTGGCCGACCACCCCGATGTGCGCTGGACACTCTTGTTCATGCACCACCCGGTGTGGATGTATCGCTCCTTCAACGGTTTCATCGAGTTGGAGGAAGCGCTGAAAGACCGGCCTTATACCATGTATGCCGGTCATCACCACCGCTACATGCAGGCGGTGCGCAAAGAAAGAAACTATTACGTGCTGGCAACCACCGGTGGCGGCAGTCAGTTGCGCGGGCCGCAGTTCGGTGAATTCGACCATGTAACCTGGATCACCATGACCGATGACGGCCCTCGTATGCTCAATCTCAAGCTGGACGGGATGCTCCGGCACGATATTGCCTCGGCCCGCGAAGCTGCTCTGCGCGATGCTTTACTGCAGGCAGCCGACTTCAATGGTGTAATGACGATCAATGAAGAAAGGACTGCCGGAAAGATCCTGCTGAATATTGCCAATACGGCCGAAGATACACTCTATTTCGATGGGCGTATTTTCCACAACCATCATCTGGAACTGGATCAGAGTATTCTGCACAAGCGTATCGCTCCAGGGCAGGCCGAAGCATTTGTCATGAGCTGGCACCTCAATAGTGAACTCCCTTTTGAGCGCATCGATCCGGTAGAAATGGATTTCACCATCGGCTTCCGTCCGGAGGTAGCCGAACCACCCTTCCAACTGGAAGGTACCTACCCCATTCCCAAAGTGATCAAAGAGCAGCAGATCGGGTTTATGGAACCAATCCTATTCCTGGATCAAGCGGAAGTAACGCTGACCACTCCGGTGCAGGGCCTGGTCATACACTATACCACCGACGGCAGCCAACCTACCTTGCAGTCCCCGGTCTATACTGCTCCAATCCCATTGAAAGAGGATGCTACCATCAAAGCTGCCCTCTTCGATCCTGCTTCCGGAAGCGGCACGGATTTTCTGGAACAGACCTACCACAAAGTGCCGCTGCATCCGGCAACGAAAGTACGCCGGGATAAACCGGGGCTGTCTTATCAGTACTTCGAAGGCAATTTTCAGACGCTGCCCGATTTCAATACACTCAGCCCGGTGCGTTCCGGTATGGTGACCGACTTTGATCTGGAACAACTGTCGGAAGACCGACTGGATCATTTCGCCGTGTTGTACACCGGCCTCATTGAAGTGCCGGAGGACGGACTGTATACCTTCTATGTGCGCTCCGACGACGGCTCAAAATTATTCATTGACGGCGAATTGGTTGTGGATAACGACGGCTCACATAGTGCCCGCACGCGTAGCGGATATATTGCCTTGCAGGCAGGTAAACACCCCATTCGGATCGAATATTTTGAAGATTTCCTGGGGGAAGAATTATCCCTGTATGTCCAGAACCCGGGCGATGACCAACGACGAAAAGTCGTTTTTGAGCAATTATCTCATTGATAGCAACTGTGGCTTTTCCCGCTATGAAAGCAATATTTATTTTTAGCCCGCTGCTGATTCTGGCCGGCACGGCATTTGGTCAGATCCCGACCAAAGAAGAAGGCCGCTTCCGCATTGCCGTACTGGCCTGTCACCGGCAATTTGAGCCGGCCCCGGCGCTGGCCCGTTATCTGGAAGTAGAACCGGATCTGTGCCTTTGGATCGGCGACAATGTCTACGCCGACGCACCGGATGATCCGGCATTCATACAGACCTGCTACGACGCACTGGTCGCCAAACCCGCCTTCCGGCAACTGACGGAACAATTCGACTACATGGCGACCTGGGATGATCACGATTTCGGCCTGAACGACGCCGGAAAGGAGTATCGCTTTAAGGCGGAGAGTAAGGCTATGTTTCGAAAATTCTGGCAATTGGAAGATGTTATCCCCGCCGGGCAGGACGGCATTTATTATACCCGCCATTTTCAGATCGGGGATAAAGACCTACAGGTCATCATGCTAGATGTACGCTACAATCGCGACGCTCAGGACGGCAGTGGCGATGTACTCGGCGAGTCCCAATGGCAATGGCTGGAAAAACAACTGACTGAGCCCGCTGACCTGCGTCTGATCGTATCCGGTTTTCAGATCCTGCTGGACCGGGAGGCCGGATCTGAAACCTGGGATAAATTTCCGCTGGCACGCCGCCGCCTGTTCAATACCATTCGAAAGAACGGGGCCCAAGGCGTGTTCTTTCTTACCGGAGACCAGCATTACGGTGAGGTTTGCCGGTTGCGCAATGCCCTGGATTTCGATGCCGTCGAATTGCAATTTGCCGGTATTAATCAGATTGAAGACCCTGAGTTCAACCCATTGCGTGTCGCTCCGGTGATCCGCTCCAAACACAGTGTGGCCGTCATCGATCTGCTACTGAAACCCACCGAGGAAGAAGTACCGCACTTGCTCTTTCAAATAGCGGATGCCATGACTAATCAGACTGAACTGCGCTATCGTGTCAATTTGGATGAGATCAATCTACAACTGCAATTTACCGGGCCGGCCTTCTTTGTTGATCAACATCAGATCGCACTTGACCATTTTTATCCTCATCTGGAGATACGGTACACACTGGATGGTAGCGAGCCCACAGCCGTCTCACAATTGTACACAGAGCCGTTCACCATCGACCGGACCACTACCGTCAATGCCAGGTATTTCACCTGGGACCATCAGGTACGGAGCCCGGTTTTTAGTAAACGCTATGAACGCCTGGAGCCACGGCCGGCTACAGAGTCGGTAAAGGACCTGAGCCCGGGCCTGGCTTTCCACTATTACGAGGGGGAATTCGAGCAATTGCCGGATTTCAGCACCATGCAGGCCCTGCGTACCGGCACAACGACCCAATTAGAAGTAGCAGCCCTGGCCCGGCGGGAAGATCACTACGCGCTGGTATTTGAAGGCTGGATCGAAGTGCCGGCCTCTGATACGTACTCCTTTTTTACCATTTCGGATGACGGCTCCAGCTTGTTTGTCGGAGAGCGGGAGGTCGTGAATAATGACGGTTCTCACAGCCGGCGCCGGAAAAACGGATTAATTGCTCTGGAAAAGGGGCTGCACCCCATCCGGATCGAATATTTTGAGGATTATAGTGGTCAGTTGCTGGAAGTTGGATATGTTCGCTCTGACGGTACGCAGACGATGCTTACCTCTGTACCTTTATTTCATTAATACGACTACCGGATCAAATGCAAAAATGTAAGATAGCCGTTTTTACTTTACCTGATACTCCGTTCGCATTGCAAGAGGTCGATATCCCGCCTTTGGGGCCGGGGGAAATTCTGGTAAAGAACGAGTATGTCACCCTTTGCCGGAGCGATCTTAATACCTATTCCGGTAAACGTCGCGAAAAAACTCCAACCATACTGGGGCACGAGATCGTCGGAAGGATCGTTTCGCGGCACGAAGCACATCCCGGAACGGATGAACGGGGACAACACCTGCACCTGAACGATCGCATTTCATGGGCGATCTACGCTAGTGATCCGGCAGATGCACTTTCGCAGGCCGGTATCCCGCAAAAGGCCGCTGATCTGTTCAAGTACGGGCACGAACGCATTACGGCGACCAGCAACTTGCATGGTGGCCTGGCCGAATATACGCTCTTACGGCGCAATACCCCGATAGTGAAAATAGACGAAACCCTGCCGTTGCCACAGGCTGCCATTATCAACTGCGCCGTAGCCACGGTTTCCGGAGCGATCCGTCTGGCCGGTGATCTAATTGGTAAAAACGTACTGGTCTCGGGTGCGGGTATGTTGGGGATGATAGCCTGCGCGATGAGCAAAACCGCAGGTGCAGCCAGGGTGGTGGCGATGGATATTAACCCGGTGCGCCTGGAACGGGCTTGTGACTTTGGAGCGGACCTTGGAGTGGTAGGCGATGAACTGGAGGATGACACACTGGTCTCGACGATGGGAAACGAACAGCCCTTTCACATTGTCATCGAACTGAGCGGCGTAGCCGAAGCCATGGAAAAAAGCCTGCAACTATTGGCGGTCGGCGGTATGGCGGTATGGGTGGGTGCGACTTATCCGCAACGTGATCTGCGGATCAACGCGGAGCAGATCGTACGCCATTTGTGGACGATCAGAGGATTGCACAATTACAACCAGCACGATCTGGTAGCAGCGGTACAATTTATGGAAAAACATCACCTCGATTTTCCATTTGCTACGCTCATATACGATGGCTTTTCCCTGGATCAGGTAAATGAGGCATTTGTGTATGGCCTTGAGGAGAGTCCGTTTAGAGTCGGGATCAGGATCCAATGAAATAAAAGACATCCATCCGGCAAGAGCCTATTATCCTCCCTCTGATAAGGTACATTCAAGGCCGCAGGTAAAAGGGAACTAACTCATCACGATAGTAAACCAGCTGAATATGAATAGGATAAAGCTCGTGGTATTTGATCTGTCCGGTACCACCGTTGAAGACGATAATGCCGTTGCCAAAAGCCTCCATCGGGCAGCAGTGGAGTATGGCCTGGAAGTATCGTTGGAAGAATTTCAGCAGACCATCGGTACCAATAAGATCCATCTGTACCAATATATGATCGCCCGCAATCAGGGCCTGCCGGTGAAGTTCGAGGATTTTGAGACCTACGATTTCCCGGAACTCGAAGTGGAAGCGCTCACCTTATTCGACCGCTATTCGGTCATTATGCTCGACTACTACCGGCAGCATGTCAAAGCGATGCCCGGAGCGGAAGAGACCTTCCGCTGGTGTAGGGCCAATGGTATAAAAGTGGCTACGGATACCGGATTTCATCGGAATATCAGCGATGCGATCATCGAGTCTTTGGCATGGAAAGAAAACGGCCTGATCGACCTGGCGGTCCACGTAGAACTGACCGGTGGCGTAGGCCGTCCGGCTCCATATATGATCTTCTACGCTATGCAGCAACTGGGCATTCAAAGTGTACACCAGGTGGTCAAAGTAGGCGATACCCCGGCCGATCTGCTTTCCGGGAAAAATGCGGGTTGCATCGGCAATATCGGGGTATTGAGTGGGGCCAACTCCGTGGAAGTACTGGGCAGGATCGCACACACGCATCTACTGAGGAGTGTGGGTGAATTGCCGGGCTTGTTGGAGCAGCAGTTTTGATGTTGCAGTTGTCGTGAGATGTAAAATAAATATGCCGTGTGGTTGCTGAAAATCAATAACAGCGATGAAGCGGACGCCATGAACCATTGGCGTTATTTCGAAAGTGGAGTAATAAAGAGGATCTTCGGCATGCAGGAATACGGCGGCCTCCTGTCCGAGATCGGGAATGAGCAGATACATAAAGAGGTAGCTGAATGTTATGGGAAAAAGAAATGTGCCGTTTTATCAATTGCAATCAAAAAGTTGTAATTTTCAGGCCCCGCTGGCTTTTGTGTGGATACCAAATTTCACAACAATCAGCCTTTGGGGAATAGCAAGAATTAGGAAGAAGCCATTCATCCATGTTCTAAGCCAATCATGTCAAGCACTGGACTATCAGGGAATGGACCACTTGTGGAGCCATCGGGGTATATTCAGGGTGCTATGGAAGATTTTATTTTTAAGCACACTAAGCAAATAAAACAAAAACCATGAAAGTATTAATTACCGGTGGAAACAGAGGAATCGGTAAAGCCGCTGCCGAAAAATTATTAAATCAAAATTTTGAAGTCGTTATCACTACCAGAGACCTGCAAAAAGGAGAGGCTGCCATTTCGGAACTAAAAGAAAAGACCGGAAAAACAACCATCGATCTAATAGAGGGCGATCTGTCCGATATTCAAAGTTGTTTTTCATTGGCTAACCGGATCAAAGAAAAACATCAGGATATGGATTGTTTCATCAGTAATGCAGGGGTACTGCTGACTGAGAAGCAACTCAATAAAGATGGCCTGGAATTAAACTTCATGGTAAACTATATAGCACCCTATATTCTATGCAGGGAACTACTACCCTTGTTAAAAAAAGATAAGACAACGAGAATAGTAAATGTAAACTCAGCACTCTATACCAAAGGAAAGTTACAATTAGATAAAACACCTCAAGGAGATGATTTCCATCCAATAAAGACCTATGCTAATTCAAAGCTATGCAATGTATTGTTTGCCCTTGATTTTGCCAAAGAGATAGAAGGAACAGGAATTACGATCAATTCAGTTCATCCGGGAGTAATAAATACAGGATTAGGAGATTCCAAAACGATACTCAGCCGGATTATCAAGTTGATCAAACCGCTCTGGAAGAAACCAGAATACGGTGCAATAGCTCCCGTATGGCTGGCCGCCAGTGAGGAATTAGAAGGAGTAAGTGGTAAATACTTTAATGAAAGAAAAGAAATGGAATATATCGACTATGTTAAGGATGAACAGCTTCGGCAGCAACTCAGAGATTTCACCGAAGCATTAATAAAGGAAAAGATGGCTAACGTATAGTGGATAATGAATTCCCACCTCTCCGATAATGAGGAAAATATGGTACAAGTTAGTGTGTTATTGAGCGGTCAAATATTTATTTTTTAGGGTCTCTGATCAATTGAAACACATTCCAGGCTAATAATTCCCATTCAGGGAAAACAAACTATATTCCGTCTTTCTATTATTGAGTTACCATTTTTTGTAGCGCATTTACTATTTTTAGTAGTCCACCCAGCCTTTTCGTGCATTTATATTTGTCTCATTGTAATAAGTTGATCTAACAGATTTAATGGTTTCAAGGATTATTCACATTAAATTCTCCAGTTATGGATGGTAAGAATATAGATATTCATGTCAAGAAAGTTTTAACCCAAAAACTTGATGACTTAATCAAGTTAAACACGGAAAAAATGGAGATCGGAAAGATGGAACCATCTACTATTCTCCGTTCAGATAATGAGCCCCATCTATCTTCAATGGATCTCATCTGTGACATCAGTAAATTATTGAAATATGATAAGAAAGAATTTACTGATGAAAAAGCGGTTGAGGATGCTTTAAAAAATACCACGCCTGAACAAGACGATCGTGCACAAATAGATACGGTAATTAATGAGATAAATAATTACGCAGGAGAGCTTTCCCTGGAGATTTCACAAGAGCTTAAAAAAAATGCCGACTCTGTGGCATTAATAGTAAGGAAAAGTGATCTTCTACCTATAGCTGATGCACCAGATCGGTACGCCATAAAGGCGAAATGTCTGTCGCAACGGCAGGTGGTCGTTGCCGGTAGGAAAGTATTTTTTGATGGTAAACTACCGGTGACCAGACAACCTTCGGCCAACTCTCTTGGCACTGGATTTTTTTACAGGAAAAATTATCTGGTGACGGCTGCTCACGTGCTTTTTCCTGCTTTTCGCGATATCCCGCTCGCTGATCTGCGCTTTATCCGGGGTAATAGCATTGAGATCGAGGATCCGGCTAACTGTGATCCGAATAAAAGCGTCGGAAGTTTGGCCAATCAAAACCCAGGATCAAACCACCTCCTCACGGTCAATAAGAAAGAAGTATTCAAACCGGCGAAAAACAGACTGGAACCAGACCGGGACTACAAACTCTCCAATCACGGAGACGATTATGCGATTGTTCAAATGACGCCGGAAGATGAGGCGGATTCTTTTGAACAACTTTCCGGGCACGTCTTTCTGACAGAAAAAGATATTGCCCGGGGCTACGAATACCAGGACAAAGCCATGGTTTACGGTCTTGGGCACGGGCACGGCATAGAATTATCGCTTTCGCCCTGTGGCAGGATAATCAGTCAGATCCTAAACTCAGATCCGGCACAAATATTTCCGGAAAACCTATTTCAGGTGGAGTTGGACTTTGTCTCCGGCAATTCAGGTTCTTTAGTGTTGGACGGAACCACGCATAAGGCGGTAGGTATGCTGATCAGCGGCAGAAGAGATGTTTATTTTTCGGACAGTGAGTATAGCAGTGTATTCCCAGGTGTTCTGGAGAATGGTCTTTCCGGAGAAACTTGTCTGAAACTGGATTTCCTGTCGAAGTATGATTTTAGTGAGGAGCAGGAGAAGACCTTTGCCGATGAGCCCTCCATACCTCAGAAAAACATCATTCCCTATACCTTTCTGGGGCGGGTACCTTCCGGCGATGGCCGGTTTCACCTGTACATCAATATTGTCAATGAAAACCGTAAAGTGACCTTTTCCGACTATCCGGTGAGGAGAGGAAACATCACCTACGTGGAATGCTTTCTGGACGCCCTCCCTGTAAGAACCCCCAA
>JAGQXH010000263.1 GCA_020436695.1 Lewinella sp.
GTGTCTATCCCCGGAGTAGGCAGCGGCATAAAGCTGAAGCCGTAAAGCAACAGGCATATGAGGCTGGCTACCAGGTAATGTTTTCTTTTGTGTAACCAATGTTTTGATCTTGATATTGGAGAATAAACATCCATTATCCTCTTCATTTCCCTTTTCATGGAATAATCTAGTTAGGTCGCCACCTATGGAGCAACCATGAGTCTTTTACTACAGGTGAATTTGTCCCTTATAAATGCCAAGAAAGTGTGTACGGTCACAAAGGGGCGTCCGAAATGGTTAGGTTTGTGCTTGTTATTGGGTGAGTTTCTGTACTTGATTTTATTCTGTAACCGTTGTGCTGATCTATTATTCGCTAATATTTATTGTGTATAGCTATCTTCCCAACAATTACGCAAAAATAGCTGATTTGTTACTCTTGATTGCCAAAAATATGGGCAAATACATGTTAAAATTTACCAATCATACGTCATTTCGCTACACATTTCCCCAACAACTCCTTTTCCACCAGGATCTTGCTGATCCGGTTGATCAACTCAAAAGAATAGCCGGAGCGTTCGGCCATATCCAGCAAACTGTGCTGGCCGTCCGCCAGATTCAACACCCAAAGCATGGCCATCTGTAACTCTTTCCGGTCACTCTCTCCACCAATGGCATCGTATAACCCTCTCTTCCCCAACTGAGGTTCACATTTTGGGTTTTTACTTTCGTAATACCCATCCTGCTCCAATATATCAACTATCTGACGGTACACCTGAAAGGAAGCCTCCAGGTATTCCGGGCGGATCAGCTCCAGATTATCTCCGGAAGTGTGATACTCCGGGTATTGACCAAACTGCGAACGGGTGAGATTACCGACGGCAAGATCAAAACCCGGTGAACAGAATTGCCGCTCATCGTAACCATAAGGGAAAAAATCGATGATCCGGTAGCCGGTGCCGGAGTGTTTCAACACATGTGTCACCATGCGATCGATCAAAGTATTTCCCTGCCGGCTCTTCTTATAGGTAAAATCTCCCGGATCGCCCACCAGCGAGGCGACCAGTCCTCCTTTGATGCGTGCGGTAATATCTTCATTCAGTGCCAGCCAGGTAATCGATCCGATGGTGCCGGGAATAAATAAAAACCGGTAGGAAAATTGTCGATCTTCCGATAAAAGGGAATGGGCCAGAAAGGTAATCAGTCCAATTCCGGACAGGTTGTCATTAGCCAGGGAGGGATGACAGACATGCGCCGAAAAGATGATCTCTTCGGAAGTCTTGCCCGGCAAATACAGTTCGCCGTAGGTGAGATGACCGGGTTCCAGCCGGGAGTCAATGTATACTTCGTATTCTCCTTCCTCCAGTTGTTCATACTGCCGGTGAGGCAGGCAGAATCCCCAGTTTTCCTGATAGTACGAGGTCCGGTATGGGATCAGATCCGGCTGCTCCGGCTGGGTGTGCAGGTGTTTTTTGAGTTCTGTAAGTTCTATTTTCCGGTGTACCGGTATACTGTAATTCAGTACGTGCAGATTATGATCCTGAAAATCGATGATCTTATTACCGGCCGGATCTTTTACCCAGGCATCCCGAATGTTCCACTCACGGGGCACCTCCCAGTCGAATACTTTTGTACCCGTTGGTACTTCCCGAATCTCAATGGGTATCTGCTTCCGAACAATACTCAGGGTCTCGCGTACTCCCTCACCGGTGATACTGCGACAAATGGGATAGAGTTGGGTAGCCAAAACGTGCATTTTTTCCCCTATAGATTCGAACTTGTCCATGAAGTTTTATAATTTTTTTATCTTGAGCCTAAAATAGTTACATTCCATTCCAATAGTCAGTTCATAGCATTATAAACTTGTATCAGACTATTTCTTTCGCATTTCGTTAAACTGATAATTACACCTTTCTACCTCCCGGATAAAGATCTTCTGTCTTCAAATACCCCCTTCCTATTGTATGCCTTTTTCCACCTGAAAAGATCACTTTTTACTGATCATAATATCTATCTATTCATAAACTCAAAAGCTCCAATGGAACACACCGAACAACACACTGATCCCGTTTGCCCGATCTGCCAGGCGTCCGGGGTCAGAGATTTTTTTGTAGCAGAAAATGTACCGGCTCAGGATGGCGTGGTATATCCCACCAAAGAGGAAGCCCTGAATGCTCCTGCGGGTACGGTCACCCTTACTTTTTGCCCCAACTGCCATTACATTTACAATAGAACCTACGATCCGGCAAAGATCACTTTTCTCGATTACGATTTTAATCTACATTATTCGCCCACCTACCAAAAATTCAATAAAGAACTTATTGCCTCCCTCATTGAGCATCATGGTCTTCGAAATAAGTCCATTCTGGGGGTGGCCTGCGGCCGGGGGCATTTTCTTGTCCAGCTCTGCCAGACCGGTAATAACCGAGGATTGGGCATTGACCCCAGTTATGGGAAAGCCGATGACCTGCAGTTCGATCCCGACCAGATCTCCTTCAAAAAGGATTACTACTCCGAAAAGTACGAAGACCTGCGGGTAGACTTCATTACCTGCCGGCATCTGATGGATGAATTGTCCGATCCGGTAGGGTTTCTCAAACTGTTCAAGCATAACCTGAAAGAAAAAACAGGTGGTGTCTATCTGGAAGTACCCAATACGTTCAAAACATTTAAGGATCAACTCATCTGGAACATCGGTTATGCCAAGCGAACATGGTATACCCCGGCATCTATTGCTTACCAGCTGGAACTGGCGGGCTTCACCGTGACCAAGATCGGTAAATACCTGGACGGAGATTATCTGGGGGTGGAAGCCGTACCGGCCGAACTTGGCCAGGGTGCTGAGGAAAGTCAACAGGAGACCACAGAAGAGGTGTTGGAGGCTTTTTCAGCGGCTTTTCTTAATGGACAAAAAACCTGGAATGAAACCTTTGATGGTTGGAAACATAAAAAATTCCGTGTCGCGCTCTGGGGAGCGGGCATGCGGGGGATCAACTTCCTGAGCGCCTTTCCGAGGCACGATATCATATCATTGGTATTGGATATCAATCCGCACCGGCAGGGAAAATTCCTCCCCACTTCCGCTTTCGAAGTAAAAGCTCCGGAAGCACTCAGCGGACAGGATATCGACGTATTGATCATCTCCAATGCGACCTATAAGCAGGAGATCATGGAGCATGCCCGTTCTCTCGGTTTCACCGGGACATTTGAAGTGTTTTAGGATCTAAATAGAGATGTCAGGCATCTAGACAGATGCCTGACATCAAAAGCGTTCATTAAGTTGTCTGCAAAGCCTCGTGATTAAGTTTCCGGTAGACCGGCTGAACCGAACGTCCTTCCAGATACTTATCAATCCCTTCATCCAGTGCCTTACGGTAGATCACAGCTACCTCGTTGATGATCTCCAGGGTCTGATCCACATCTTCGTCTTTATGCGAAAAGCCGAGGATCAGGCTGGGAGCCAGCAGACCCCGCTTAATGCTTTCCTGCATAAACAGGGTGCGGAAAGGCTGGGAGCTCTGCTGATCCTGATCGCGGGTGGAGAACACCAGTGAAGCCGGATGACCGTGAATATCTACATAGCCTGCCAGGTGATGCTGATCGATGATCTGCTGCATTCCCTTGCGCAGGCGCTCCCCCTGATACTGGAAATAAGCGATCACATCGTGTTTCTTATATTCCTCTACTACGGCCATGAATACGGCCAGGGCATGGTTTTCCGCGCCGTGCGTAGTAGATAACAGGAAAACTCTTTCTTCATTGTGTTGCAAGCCGCCCAGCTCCATATATTTCCGTTTACCGGCCAGGGCCGAAATGGAAAATCCGTTACCCATGGCTTTACCAAAGGTAGAAAGGTCCGGGACGATGCCGTAATGCGTTTGTGCCCCACCAATATGCCAGCGGAATCCCGTGATCATTTCATCCAGTACCAGCAAGGTACCTTCCGCTTCACAGAGGGCCTGCATCTGGTGATAGAAGTTCAGATCCAACGGATCATATTTTTCCGGCTCCATGATCAGGCAGGCGATCTGCCCTGGATATCGCGCGAACAAGGCCTTTACACTCCCGATATCGTTGTAGAGAAAAGTGACCGATTGTTCGATCAGGTTTTGCGGAATACCGCGATTAATGGCAGTAGTGCCGATAAACCAGTCGTCGATGGAGAAAAAAGGATGATCGGCGCAAAGCCCCACCATATCCCGGCCGGTATAAGCCCTGGCCAGTTTAACAGCGGCAGAAGTGGCATCCGACCCGTTTTTGCCGAACTTGACCATTTCCGCACCCGGGACGAGTTCAAGGAACGTTTCTGCAGCTTCCAGCTCAATGGCTGCCGGCCGCACATAATTGTTTCCCAGATTCATCTGCCGGTAGGCGGCTTCGTTGATCTCCGGGTAAGCATGGCCGAGGCTGACTGCCCGCAAGCCGCTCCCGTATTCGATGAATTCATTGCCATCCACATCCCACACCCGGCATCCCTTTCCACGGGCAATGATCGGCGGATAAAATTCCGGGAACTGATCATCGCCCTTTGCGTAGGTATGGGCACCACCGGGTATGGCGGCGTGAAATCTGTTTTGTAACTGAAGGGACTTTGTAAAGGCTCTTTTGATCATTGGGGCTAACTTTTTAAGAATCAGCCCGCAATAAAAGCATACGGGCCGCTTCAGGGTGAAAAAATCATATCAGTACCGGCGCCCGGGGCGGTCCGGCCATGTATCGATCAACGATCTCTTCCGGGATGTTCGACAGGTCGGAGACCCGAAGGTAATCCCGCATGCTGGTGCCGGTGCAGGCCGTGTCCATATTGGGGGCACCGCCATCCTGGTTCAGGCAATCCAGATTTACCGTTCTGAAATCGATGCTGAAGCGCGTCTTTCCGGTGTCGTTCGGTACAGATGAATGTAAATGAGCACCGGAGAACAACAACATTCCTCCGGGAGGCGTTACTACCCGTACCTGTGGATCCAGCTCCAGCGGTTCTTCCGGTTTAGGCTGCTCACGGGTATCTTTATTCACATGTTTGGCGGCCTCTTTCCGTCCGGTCTGCTGCCATTCCTGGTAATTGTAGTGTTTCGATCCGTTCTTTACCGGGCGTTCAAAATAAGCTGGATGGAAAGCCATTACATTGCCTGATTCTACATCATAAATGGGCAGCCACCAGTTGATCTGACACATCGGAGCAGAATACCAGGTATCCCGGTGGGGATGAAAGGCATAGGCAATGCCCGAAGTCAGATAGTCATTGCTGGTCGAAGAACGCATGCGAGGAACGTCAAAATAGGTCTGTTCCGGATCGCATCCCATTTCCAGCAAGATCCGCTGCAATAATTTTTTGGATCTCGGGTGATGGATGAATTTTGGTTTCAATGCTTTCAGGATCTCCACATATTCATCTACCGGAAGATGATGCTGAGCCGTTGTGGGCTCCAGATCGCCAAAAGCTTCTTCGATCAAAGATTTGGCATGCTCGATCAATGCCAATGTAGCGGGAGTCGGTTGATAGACGAACAGGTTACCGCGATACAATTCGTCTCTTCGCTGGTCATCACCAATGAATCGGTCAAAATAAATGGTATTCATAAGATTATTTAGTTTAAAAACGACTGCTATTTAATTGGGCTCTTATGAATTAGAGCAGTTATACTTTACCAGGCTATTTTCCTGGCATGAAAAGCTTCGGCGTAACGGCCGTTATGCGCGCATTCCATTCCACGGATGCGCATGAGAGACAAAAAGGTATCCCGGTCAAACCAATGTTTATTCTTTTGACTCTCAAAACATTCCAGTAATATAGCTGCTTTCTTTTCAGCCTGTTCTTCGGTTAGCTTACAGAAGAAATTGGGTATTCCCAGATCGCCATCATACTTGGGTATCTCATACTCCAGGACCAAATGGCTGCGAAAGGTATTCCAGCTCAGGTCCGATATCAGCCGGTGATCCTGATGCCGGTCGTCACGATAATGGGTAAAGACCACATCCGGATCGATCGATCTTTTCACCGACTCGAAATATTCCTTGATCTGGAGTGCCGCAAAAGACAGAAAAGCATCGCGATAATCCAGTACGATGATCTCCCGGTTGGGCACTGCTTCCAGAAATTTTTCCGCACTGGCCACCGCTTCCCGTTTTCTCACCTCATTGCTGGCAAAAACGATCCATTTCAGTTGCTCGATGGGATACTGATCGATCAACTTCAGCAAAGTACCGCCGCAGCCGATCTCGATATCGTCACAGTGGGCTCCCAGGCATAGTATCCGTAAGCCCCGGCGTCCTTTCAGATCAAATTGTAATGGGATCATGCTTTTTGATCAGTTGAGTAGGCACTTCATCCTTCCATACTTTCCAGGGAGTATTGCCCGCATCTTCCATGTCATCGAGTAACATCTTGTCCTTGAAGGTATCCATCTGCTGCCAGAAACCGTAATGATGATAAGTAGTCAGGCGCTTTTTTTCAATGAGCCGCTGGAAGGGCTCCACTACCAGTTCGTCTCCGTACTCAATAAAGTCGAAGATCTCCTGCCGCAACAGGAAAAAGCCGGTATTGAGCCATAAATTGGTGTAGGAAATGGGTTGAATAGACGTTACCAGGCCCGATTCGTCAGCCATCACGGTGTGAAAACTGGCGTTGGGTTTATACGTCATAAAACTGGCCACTTTACCTGGCTGGGCTTCGAAGTGTTCAACCATGCTCGGCAGGTGCATGTCGGTTAGGCCGTCTGCATAGTTGGCCATGAAGACCTCTTCATCTTTCAGATATTCCCTCAGCTTGAACAGCCGCATTCCCACATTGGCATTGATGCCGGTATCCACAAAGGTTATGCGCCAGTCGTGGATGTCGGAATTCAGTAATTCGATCTTATCCCCACCTTGTGCATATACAAAGTCGTTAGAGATCTTTTCATCGTAATTCACAAAATAGTCCTTGATATGATCGGCTTTATAGCCCAGTGCCAATATGAAGTCTTTATGCCCGTAATGAGCATAGTACTTCATCAGGTTCCAGAGAATGGGCCGGTACCCAACATGTACCATAGGTTTGGGTATGGTTTCTGAGTAATCTCGTAATCGGGTGCCTTTTCCGCCACAGAATAAAACTACTTTCATAATTCAATATTTAATATTGGGGCAATATGGTTAATTTTCATTAGCAGTTGTCAACTGAAAACCAGGTTTGATCGTATGGCAACTGACGGCCTGCCTTACTGCCGGACGTTTGGACGTTTGGATGTTTGGACGTTGGGATGTTTGGACGTTGGGATGTTTGGACGTTTGGATGTTGGGACGTTGGGATGAATCCCAAGATTCCAATAGTCCAGTAGTATAACGGTTCGAATCAATTTGCATTGGGCACAAAAGTTGCATCGGGCTCAAAAACAAGGACTTCCGGGATGGGTACTACAAATTTCCCGCCCCATTCACCGATGTGTGCCATCTGCCGGCTGATCTCTTCTTTCAGGTTCCAGGGTAAGATCAGTACATAGTCCGGTCGTGTTTCCCGGATCTTATCGGGATGGTAGATCGGGATATGTGTGCCGGGCAGAAAATTGCCCTGTTTATGCGGGCTGCGGTCTACGGTATAATCGAGGAAATCCGTCCGGATACCGCAATAATTTAACAAGGTATTACCTTTACCCGGTGCACCATACCCCACGATGCGCTTACCGCGCCTTTTGGCTTCGATCAGGAATTCCAGCAATTTGCGCTTGGTCTCCTTTACCTGTTCTTCGAAGACTGTATAGTAGGCCACTGTTTCGAAGCCCAGCTTATGCTCTCTTTCCAACATTTCGTTCACCCGCTCACTCACCGGCTTGCCTGTATCTTCCGTATGACGTCCGTAGATCCGGATCGATCCTCCGTGCGTAGGCAGCTCCTCCACATCAAAAAGCATGATACCGTGGTGGGCAAAGATCCGGTTGACCGTGGAAAAGGATAGGTAAGAAAAATGTTCGTGGTAGATCGTATCGAACTGATTGTTCTCGATCAACCGCAGCAGATGCGGAAACTCCATGGTGATCACTCCACCGTCGGCCAGCATGAGTTTCATACCTCCCACAAAATCATTGATATCCGGCACGTGCGCCAGTACATTGTTGCCCAACAGGAGATCCGCTTTCCGATACCTGGCACTCAGGGCTTTTGCCGTCTGCACTCCGAAGAATTCCACTTCGGTCGGCACACCTTTAGCGATCGCTACTTCCGCAACATTACCGGCCGGTTCAATACCGAGTACCGGGATCTGTTTCTTAACGAACCACTGTAAGAGGTAGCCGTCGTTGCTGGCCAGTTCCACCACAAAGCTATCGGTATCAAATCCAAATTTTTCGATCATCAGATCCGTGTAGCGCGCACAATGTTGCAACCAGCTGTCGGAATAGGAAGAGAAGTAAGCATAATCTTCAGCAAAGATTGTCTCGGGGCTCTCAAATTCATCGAGCTGTACCAGCCAGCAACCGGTACAGACAAATGCGTGCAGCGGGTAGAATTTCTCCATGTTGTAAACCTCCTCGGGTTTGACATGTTTCTGGCACAATGGAGACATACCCAGATTAACGACACTTACCGACAATTCCGAACCGCAAAAGCGACAAGTACTCATACTTAGTTTGTTTGGTTCACGGTGAACGGTCAACGGGTACGGCGGAAAGTGAAGGAGGATTGCCGATGGATCAGATCTACCATCTTTAGTTCTTTATCACCGTCAGCCGTTTATTGTTTTCCGTTCACTGTAATGTTGTTTCTAGTTGTTTATTCACAAAAATCATCTACTTCATCACCTCCTGGTCGGCCGGCACCTCAATGCCCTGGAATGCATCCGTCAGAAATGCCCGGTTTTGATCTTTAACCGAGATATTGCCCGCAGGCAACGGCCATTCAATACCCAGCGCCGGATCATCGAACCGGAGGCCCCCTTCTGCGTCGGGAGTATAATAAGCCGAATGATGGTAGATCAGTTCTACATCATCCGTCAGGGTTTGAAAACCATGCGCAAACCCCTCCGGGATGTATAACATCCGGCGATTTGCTGCGGAAAGTTCAAATCCTACCCATTGCAGGAAAGTCGGTGAGCCGCGACGGATATCTAACGCAACATCAAACACTTTACCTGCGATACAACGCACCAACTTAGCCTCATTGTGCGGCGGATACTGAAAATGCATACCGCGGATGGTGCCCTTCTCCCGGCTCATGCTGTGGTTGATCTGTACCCATTCTTTCCGGTGTCCGATCTGTTCGAATTCCTTTTTGCAAAAGGCACGGGCAAACCAGCCCCGGTCATCCGAAAAAGCCTCCAGTTCGACCAGGCAGGCATCGGCGAGTTTAGTCGGTATGAACTTCATGTTTCACTTTAATAGGTGCAGCCCAGGAATATCCCCGTTGCTGTGCCTCATTTGAATATTCTACCAGATCTTCCAGTGTAGTGATTCGGCCGTTGGTATAGTAGCTCCGGTACCACTTCACTGTTTTTTCAATCGCTTCGGCACTGGTCCAGACCGGATGCCAGTTGAGCTGTCCGTTGGATTTGGTACAATCCAGACTCAGGAAATTTGCCTCGTGGGGATTGTTCGGGTTCTTATCATATTCAAAAAGCATTTCATCCCAATGCTTTTCGAAGATCTGGAGCACTTCCAGTACGGTAAGTGCTTCCTGGTCTTTGGGGCCAAAGTTCCAGCCATCCGCAAAATCGTCATCACCCTCCAGTAGTTTTTGCCCCAGCAGTAGATATCCTGACAGGGGCTCCAGCACATGTTGCCAGGGGCGAGTAGCCTGAGGGTTCCGGATGATCGTCACATCTCCTCTGGCCGTAGCCTTAACCACGTCCGGGATGAGGCGATCCAACGCCCAGTCGCCACCACCGATCACATTGCCGGCCCGGCCACTGGCCAGCAATTTACCAGCGGGCCCGAAGAATGAATTCCGGTAACAACTGGTCAGTAGTTCCGATACACCTTTGGAGCAACTGTAGGGGTCATATCCTCCCATGCGATCCGTCTCCCGGAAAGCAGTGCTGTCATCCTTATTTTCGTAACATTTATCGCTGGTTACATTCACAAAGGCCCGCACACTTTCCACCCGTCGGCTGCATTCCAGCGCATTGGCGGTACCCATCATATTGGAGGAAAAGGTCTCAGTCGGATGTGCATAGGAATAACGCACGAGCGACTGGGCTGCCAGGTGAAACACAATATCCGGACGATGTTCTTCCATCACCCGCTGCAGCGTGGGTAGGTCAGTAATATCTTCGATGTAGGAACGGCTGTTTTCCGGACGGGGAAGCAGCTCGAAGTGACTGGGTTTTGACGGAAAGTCTTTCGAATAACCAATAACTCTGGCCCCTAAGCGGTCAAGCCAAAAACTCAGCCAGGAGCCCTTAAATCCGGTATGACCGGTAAGGAATACCGTCTTA
>JAGQXH010000264.1 GCA_020436695.1 Lewinella sp.
AATGCCCGGGTAGATGCCATTAATCGCCAGGAAATGGACAAGATCCCTTTTCCGGCCCGTACCTTTCCGGCGAAAATTACCGGGCAGTTCCCCCAGCATCTTTTTCCGACGGAAGCCGGCCTGCAAATTAAGGAGGGCGCCCAGGTAATGATGGTGAAAAACGATCCGCAAAAACAATTTGTCAACGGGACCATCGGTCGGGTTATCGGTATGAACGATGACAAAATAAAGGTAGAGATAGAGGACCGCCACGCCACCCGGCGGGTGGAAGTGGAACAAATGGATTGGGAGATCGTCCGCTACGCGCTGAAAGAAGATGACCCCAGCCAGATCACTACCGAAACCATCGGTACTTTCTGTCAGTTTCCCCTGAAACCGGCCTGGGCGATCACCATTCACAAATCACAGGGGCAGACTTTTGATAAAGTCGTCATCGACCTGGGCCGGGGTGCTTTTGAACACGGTCAGACGTATGTGGCATTAAGCCGGTGCCGAACGCTCGAAGGCATCATCTTGACCCAGCCGATCCGTCCGCAGGATGTGCTGGTAGATGAGCGGGTGGTACAATTTTACGAGACTTACTTCTAGTGGCTGAGGCCCTAGCTGCTCCTCAAGCCTCGTTTCCTCCTTCTTTCGCGGCTGAATCTTTGCTTTTCAGGAAATTACCCTTCAGACCGATCAGCTGTTTGCCGATCAATTCGCGGGTAAACAAGTCGGAGGCGAGCCCCCAGGTGAAAAGTTCGACGTAATTGAACAGGCCTTCTGCGCCAAAATAGTCACCACCGTCAATGTAGATCTCCTTAAAGCCGATCAACAGAATGAAGATAAACAGGATGGCCAGCGCCAGTGGACGATAGAACCAGTATTTGACGCCTACTCCGATATCAACTCCGGAAAGGAATTGCAGGAGCTGCCGAAGATATTTCTCGATAACGCCCATGTTGTTGTCCTGCTCAGATGATTGTTCTTCAGCCGGTGTGTTCATCAGCACATCGATAGAAGTGATGATATCCTGAAGACTGGTGTCTGATCTGAGGCTTTCATTGATCTCAGGTCCATCGGGTAGGGATATACCTTTTGATCTCGGTGCCAGTTTATTGAGGGCAGCCCGCAATTTTTCACGATCTTCCTTTACCTGTGCAAAATTCCCTTCCAGTATGCTTTTTCTGATCCGGATGATCAAACCCTGGATCTCGGTATTTTGCCCCTGCTCTGAGCGAGACAGGGATTGTTCTACTTCCTGTAGATCGGCCAGGTGGGTGATCTTTTGTTCCAGCGTTTTGATCTGTGCGGATACCGGCTCCGCTTCCGTCGCATTGCTGACTTTCTCGACGGCTTTCCTGATGCTGTTGTATTCCCGCATCAGGCCGGCGTGCACACCTGGATTTTTAAGCCGGTCAATATCGTCTTTATGCGGAGTAAGCGATTCAAAAAGCGCGATCTGATCCTGGGCAGCGTCCAGACTGCGGAACATGCGCCCCAGAATAATGCCCAGCATCAGGAAGATCAGCGGCCAGACCGGGGCCTGCCGGGCTGCAAGTTTTACGGGTAGGATCACCGGCTCTCTGAGATTGGTAAACTTCAGTTGCAGGTCTCCGTCATAGCGATCGGGAACCATACCGGATCGGTTGGGCAGTGGAAAACGAAGAATGCCTGCTTCTCCCGGGAGGAGACTATCCTGCAGATTACGACTATCGGTCATTGCCCTGCGATTCAGGGCACCGGTCAGCAATAGGGAATAACGATCCAGTTTGATGGGAAGCTGGCTTTCGTTCCTGACGGAAACCAGTAAAGTATCCTCGGTAATATTTTTTGGTAGCAGAAAGTTGATCCAACTTGCTGCTGTCGTTTTTACTTCGAGCAGGGCACTCCCGTCGACCTTCAATTCTTTGCTACTATAGTAATGAACTTCCAGCGGGATCTCCATAAGGGTACAATCCGGATTGGAGATGGGAGTTATCCGGATGCTGCTTCGGTAATAGCCGGGCGAATTGATCCCTTTTAAAATAAGATCTACCGAACGGGACTGTTCTTTTTTCAACTGAATGGTGTCCGGACTGATATCCAGATTACCGGGTTCAAAGCGGATAATGTCGTCTTCTCCCAGTAAAGGGGCCAGTTCCAGCCGAAAGACCCCGTCGGCATTTGACTGTATGGAGAAAGATCTTAGAAAAGCGGGATCTCCCGGACTTTCTCCGCTTAATACTATGTTTTCGTGTTGGACGGTCAGTTCAAGAGAATCACATTGTGCCTCAGCGGAGTAAATACCTGCATATAGAAAGCAGATGACCAGGATGAGAGGATGGAGTAGTTTGTTGTGTTTTTTCATCATGACGAATTGAACAGGTTTAGGTATTTGCTATATAAAGGTAGGTAAAATGCTAGTAAGGCCTTTCCTGTTACATATGAAATAATTTATAGGAGACTTTGAAACAAAAGGGTAAAGTGATCGTGCCCTCCAGCCACCAGTTATTTATGAACCGACTGTTCAATAATCTACTCCCCAAAGAATATCCTGACCCCCAATGGCCGTTTTCAGCCAGTTATTCCTCTTCATATCGCGTTTTTTCAGGGGACGGATCAAACACTGTTTCGCAGATAAACCGGCTGCCATAAATTCCGCTGCGATCAACCGGATATGATGCTGTAGCAGCGGATCTTTGCGCGGGCCTACCGCCACCGTCAGCAGTGCATCGGGATGGTCCTTGAGCAACTGCGCGATCTGATAAATACCGGGGTTTCCGAAAGTCCAGTTGTGGTTGTTGGCTGCCGGGGGGAGCAGTTGTTGTTCCAGGGTGAAACCGTTATTCACCCATCTTACTTTCGGAAGCTCTTCTTCTATAAGATCGGCAAGTTGATCGTCTGAACCGGTGGAGAGTACTTCGTCATTCTTGTTTTCCCATCGGAGGAAAGTTCGTTCTATACATTTCATCTCCACAATAGGGGAGAGGTGATCGATCAATACGTGTCCGTTGTATACTTCCCCCTCTTTTGCATAGGCTACTTTAATAAAGAGTTGATCGTATCCCTCCTGAGGTGAAAAATTCAGTTCATATACCTTCCAGACGGTATCCTGTACAGGAAGCGTTTCGGCTAATAATTCCTGCATTTGGCAATGTCCTTTGCCGCCCCAAAGTTGAAGGCGGACAGGCTGGGAAAAATCAGCTGGTAATTCAGTAAGCCGGCTGTAACTCGAAAATGTAGCGGAACGGGCAGCGTTAATACGCAGTAGGTAACAATGCCCGGCTAATATGGGCGAACTCAGGGCCTGTCCCAGCGCTTCCTGGGTAGCGTTGTCTCTGGTTACCAGACCGGCGTAGGTTTTTCCGTGCCGGGCCGGCAAGTGAACATTCATTGTCGGAACCGGTTGTACATCCGGAGGCGTTTCATTGAGCGGCCCGCAAAAATACCAACCCAGTGGAGGGCGTCCGGGACCGGGAACATCTTCAAATGAGGGATTACCCAATTGGATCAATCCGGATTGTGCTGTCAGGGTACCTGCCAGACAACAGGTGAATAGGAAAAACAACCATTTTTTCATACAGATGAAAACGTGATGATCCGGAAAAATAGTTTTGAGGATGCCGGAAAGAAAGACTTCTTCGGTGTAGAGGAGCAACTTACAAGGCACACTTTCCGATGCCGGCAAACACCGCCAGCCAGATCAGACCTTTGATAAAGAAAAACAAGAATCCGGCTAGGCCCAGACGTTTAAGCCAGTCGTTGAATTTTTTATTCATATGGAAAATTCCTAATTATAACGGTTCCTGTGTAGCATAATAAACTGACGGGGTGTCAGATGGGCCACTTCCTTAAAAACTTTATAAAAGGTCGATTTGTTTTTGAATCCGCACTGTAATGCAATTCCATAGAGGGTTAAATGTCCATATTTGCCGCAAATCAACTGTTTTTTCGCCTCATTTACGCGGAAGGTATTGATGAAATACTGAAAATTGTGATGAGATAAGCGATTGACTACCTGAGACAGGTACTTGGTATTGGTATGTAGATGATCGGCAGTGTGTTTTAAGCTCATGTTCGGATCGAGGAACGGCCGTTCTTCTTCCAGGTATTCTTTCAATTTCAGGAACAGGCGGATCTCCTCCACTCCTTTCAGGCTGCTTGAGCTGTATTTCTCCTCCATCTCTCTAAGCGGAATTTCGAGGGCCTCTGCGGTTACCTGATCACCATCTACCTCGAAAGCAAGGTAATTACAGACTTCTTCATGGGTATTAAAAATGGGCTGGATCACCAGTTTGCAGAGATAGGGCTCCCCGTTCTTGCGATAATTCAGGATCTCATGCCGGCAAGGTATCTTGGCTGTCAGACATTCACTGATCAGTTTTACATCCCTTGGATCGGTATTTTTCCCCTGCAACAGACTGCCGGGTTTTTTCCCTTCGGCCTCATGCAGAGAATATCCGGTTATCCGGGTGAAGTCACTGTTAACCCATAATATTTGCCTTTGTGCATCGGTGAGGATGACGGCTATGTCTACATCTACTTGAGGAATTAGCTTGACTTCCATCGCAAAAAAATTATCGTAGGATCAAATCATTGAAACTAAATCTAGGTAAATTCGATTTCATCTCCAATGTTTTTATACCCTAAAAAACAATGAATACACATGATCTTTATCACCAACTGATACCATTATGGTAATAATTTTCATAATCACTACAGGTCGAGTATATTTGGAGCGCACCGGCAAAAAAGCTATATGAATTACCAAAAGTCGATCCAAACGGGGCATATCAACGATCCGACACTCGATCTTGTCATGCCGCTTCCTCTGACGACCGAACCGTTGGATGTATTTCAGCTGACCGGCAGCCGCTCCGATCTTGCGGTCAATCTGTTGGAATCGGTTTTTGCCGGTAAGCTCAACATGGAGCTACTTCCTGATTTTAAAACCGGCAAGTTGCTGTTTGAGCAACAGGTGGAATCTAACAACCGTACACACTTATACGGTGGTCATTGGTTATGGTTCGGTTTTCCGTTGATTCAATACGCTGATTATAAACAACAGTGGCTGGCACCGCTCTGGCTTTGGCCACTGAAGCTGAAGGCGCCCGCCGAAGCGGATGGAGGCTGGACAATGAGCCTGGCCGAGCCTGTCTCATCCCAACCCAATCCAAGACTGGATCAGCTCTTTCGGGAAAAATTGGACTGGGACGAAACGGATCCTTGGTGGCAGTCGATCACATCCCGTCCATTTGATCTCAAAACTTTTTCCGAACTGGTCAATAGCCTGATTGCCAAACTTAAGATCGATAGCCCCAGTCAATCAGTCTCCATCAGCCCCTGGTCAGGTGAAGATCTGGGGTTGAGTAAAAAGAAACAGCTCCGACTGCACTGGTCGGGTTTTATCGGTTCTTTTCCGCCGGCGTTTCCACGAACGCAGGAGCGGACGGAGGCTACATCTGTTTCGACTGAACAAACGATGTTGGATCATCCTTTCGGAATGCTATCCAGGGACCCCTGGCAGGAAACTGCTTTTCAAACGGCGGCTAGTGCACCCGGCACCGTGATCGTTGGCACCGGCGGCAGTGGGAAAACCACACTGCTGGTGGATATGCTGATCAATGCGCTGAGTAAAGGAGAGCGTTGCCTGATCGTTTCGGAAAGATTGGAGAACCTACGGGAAATTCAGACAGCACTGATCGGTATGGGACTGGGCCATTTTGCACTGCTCCTGCAACGCGCACCGGAAGAAGCACAACTGGTACGTCAGCTATTGATACAAGCCGCCAAAACCAGGAAAAAGAACAGTTTTCAGATCAATATATTTACTACCCGGCTTCAAAAGTTACTGGACAAAAAGAAAGAACTTGACGAGTTTTATCAGGCGGTGAATAAACCGATACTGGGGCCTTATACCTGGACCCAAACTGTAGGACTCTACCTGGCAGCAGCCCGTATGGAAAGCAAGGCACTGCTGGGCAGTCAGCTAAATGCACAGGACTTTGTGCTCGCCTATGACCAGTATCAGACCATTTACACCCAGCTAAGTCCCTGTCAGGCACTTTTCGATGAATTAAAAACCCTCAACCATCCGCTTACGGTGCTGAATGCCGGCATTTTTGTGCATCAGGATCAGGAGGAAGCCCGTCATTTCATTCTTTCCCGGATCGATGAATTTATGGAAGCCGGGGAGGCTTTGCAGTATCGCTTCATTGTGGCTCAAAACGACTATGGAGATCAACTGGTAGAACGCTATGAACAACAATACCGGCAGTTTTCGGCCCAGGTAAGCCGGCTACAGGAAACGATCGGTCAGTATAAGCGACTTTACGGACGTGATCCGCTGGAGTCTAAAAAGGCTACGCTGAAACTCTACGCCCGTTTTTCGGATAAGTTCAGAAAGACACTGGCTGCCAAAGAGGATATCGCCCGGGCTTACGAGCAGCTGGAGGCGAATATGAAGGAACAGGCTATATTCAATTTTGCCTTCGTCCCGGAAGAAAATCGGCATATTCTGAATCAGTTGCAAAACAACCTGGCCAGTCTGCAGCTACAACTCCAGGATTGGCGGGAACAGCTTAGTCTCTCAGTTCAGGATGAGTTGATCCGTTTGAGTTCAAAAACCGTTCATGCCGACCTCGCCGGGTATCAGGTGGTTGGTGAACTGGAAGAAGCACTCGATCTCCTGATCAGCCGTATCAACGATTCGGGTTTATTGCAGTTGCCGTTGGAAAACAAGACGCTTACGGTCCCTCGGAGGCAACGTTATCTGGAAGAGATCATTGAAAAACTGGACCGGATCAGGTTTAATATGCGTGATTTCGACCGCTTTTATCAATGGCAACGTCACTGGTTCGGTTTGCCGGGAGAAGCCCGCAGGATTATCAGTGCACTGGTCAAAGTAAAACCCAATGATTGGGCGGCAGCTTTTTCCAGCTGGTATCTACACCATCGTCTGCTACAGACGGCCGACTCAGATCTCGCGGAAATACTGCCAGATCTGGCGGAGTTGGTGGAACCGCTCCAACTATGGCGTAAAAAACTGATCGATCAGATCTCGGACGTGTGCATGGACCGGCGCAACGATTGGCTGCAAAAACTAAAGAAAGAGGACAAGAAACGCTACGAACAGCTGGTGCAGAAAAAAGGGAAGGAGTTGCCGGACGACCCGAAGGTGCTCAAAAAGACCGTCTCCCATTTTTTTCCGGCATTGATCACCTCTCCTTACTTTCTTGATGACTATCTGGTAGAAGGAGAAGTATACGACCGCATCTTTATCGATGAAGCACACATACTTAACGCAGACCTGCTGGAAGTGTTGAAAACTAAGGCCGAACGGACAGTGGTATTCCTGCATCCCGACATGGCCGGCCAGGAAATGATGAACCGGATCCGTCGGTTGGGATGGCCGGTAACTGAACTACAGGGAAATTACCGGCATGTTTTACCCGAAGAGCAGGTAGATGAAGTGGGAGGCAGGTATAATCCCCGCTTACAGATCAATGACGAAGAAGCCCGGAAGCTCCTGAGTTTGCTTAATATCATCGAAGAAACACCGCAGCGTACCTTACCCCGGGTGGCAATCGTCTGTTTGACCCGGTCCCAGCGTAATCTGATGGTGCAGTATATGGATCGTATCAAAAAACATCGGATGAGCGGGGTAGAGAAGATCCAGCAACTGGAACGCAATGGTATGGGCGTTTACGTACCCGATGAGCTCCCGGGGCTACACGTCGATATGGTCATTCTGAGCTGCACTTTTGCTCCTGAAAATGTAAAAGATAAAGTAACCTTAGACCTGGAATTGCTGGATACACAATATGCTCCCGGATTGGTGGAGTTGCTTCGTTCGAGAGCATCCCGTCAGATAATGGTCCTGCATTCCATCCCGGAAAATGAATTAAAAAAGTTGAACCGGGAGAGGTCGGACGGCAACGGCCTGGAACTGGCCCGTTGGCTGCTATCGATCGGTACCGGCGATGCAACACATCATATCCAGCCATCGGAGGAAAGCCAGATCCACCCGCTGGCCCAGGAGATTGCCTGGCATATTGCCGATCAGGTACGAACGGATCGCCTCGCTTTTAACATACCTTTCGGCCCCGCTAACATTCCGATGACGGTCTCTCCTTTGCGCAGTGGTGCAGCCCGGGCGGTCTTACTGAATGGCTTTTTGTCGGAAACTTCGGCCGCCGCCTACGAATGGGAGCTCACTCAGCAACAGGCGCTGCGCAAGGCCGGTTATGATCTGCAGCCGGTATGGTCGACGCTCTGGTGGAAACGTACTGCCCAGGAAGCGGCTAAATTCTCGGATGAAGTGAATGTCATTTCGCAGGAAGAAGAGTGAAAATTGAATTTTAAAGACAATTTAAGATTTTGCTGACCTTATTTAACAAAAAATATACGCTTATTGCACTAAAATATTACAGGATTTTTGGAACTTAGGGGTTCCTATTCCCGTAATAAAAATCAAGGAAGACTATCCACTTCGTCCCTATACCCAATTTAACGACTTATAGCGACTTCTATATCTGCGTATAGTCCTAACAGCTTTTATTTTTTTATTGATGTTCTGAAAAAGGTTTTCTCATGAAAAGGACCTTTCTTGGCCTGGTATTGGCATTGTTGGTTTTGGTTGGCTGTCGTCGGGAAGTGTCCCTGGATTGGTCTGATACGCCTTATCTCAACGTTACTTCCGCCTGGGTGGATTCTACATTACAGGGAATGAGCACCGAGCAAAAGATCGGACAGTTGATCTATCTGGATGTCGATGCCGGTGAAGTGGATGTGGATCAGTTGCCCAACTGGATCCGGCGAAATTTATTCGGCGGGGTAGAGCTGCACAATCTGCCGGTAGAAGCTTATTTGGAATTATACGAACAACTGACCGGATTTTCCGCCATTGCTCCACTTTTGGGTACGGATGAACAATTGCTGTTGAACAATCAGTTTACAGGAGCTGGTGAAGTACCCGGTTACGAAGTGCTCAGATATTTTAGTGAGTATGATAGTTTGCGCCATCTCAGCCGGGAGATTTTCAACCGGCAATTACAGGGATTGCACATCAATACACAGTTCAGCTCCGTTGAGCTTTTTACAGAGGACGTAGAAGATCTGCTGGCTCCCGGGCACTTACAGTTTGTGAAGGGCATGTCGGGCACCGCTCTGGTGCAGACGGCTGATACGGCTTACTGGAATTCCACCACCCATCAGCAATTGGTGAGACTGCAAAATGAAGGAGTTGCCGGCTTCCTGGTTTCGGATAATTTCATGGAACTAAATCATCTGTCCCCGGCGCAGATCGCTGACCTGTACCGCACCCAACTCGATTTCAAAGGTCTGCTGATCGCGGAATCGAATGAGACCAGCGCATTACCTCTTTTAGCTGGAACAGTAGATCTGCTTCGCGTAAAGAACGACCCTCTCCCGGTATTTCGTAGTCTGTTGGCCGCTTATCATTCCGGTATACTATCCGACCGGGAACTGGATATCCGGGTAGCAAAAGTATTGCAGGCCAAGGAGTGGCTCCGGCTACAAAAACAAGCCCGGGAAGAAGCTGCCCAGTTGGCAGCCAATGAAGGAAATATCGCTTATGACCAGGCCGGTGTACTGAGCCCGGTGCTGGGAAAAGAAAAAACGGATACTACTTCGGCCGTAGTTAGCATCGAAGAACATTTTGATAAAAGTGACTGGCGCTTGTTAAACCGTGAGTTTTACGAAAAGTCCAGTGTCCTGCTCTATAACCGTAATAAACTCCTTCCTTTTAAGGATCTCTATCGTTACTTCTACCGCCTGGTGCATTTAGGCGATGATAGCCGGGAAGAGCTGGAAGCTGCTTTTTCCCATTATGCCGATTATTCCCGTTATTACCATCTGGCCGATGACCGGGGCCACTATTCCCGCCTGCGCATTTCACCGGCCAAAGGCGAGGTTTGTATCGTTACGGTAAATCAATCGCTGGAGCGAAGCCGGGATTCCATCCTGCTGGCCGATCTGAAGCAACTGGCTAAAGACCGTGAAGTAGTACTTATTCATTTCGGTAAGATGGAAGGCCTGCAGGCTTTGGATACTACCTTTACTATTCTGCATTTTCCGGAATTTAATGCTACCACCCAATCTCTTGCAGCTCAGGTATTGTTTGGAGGTGCCAGTCCGGAGGGAAAACTCCCCTTGGATATCAATGCCTATTTCCCCCGAGGTTTGGGTGAATCGTTGCCGGTTACCCGTCTGGCATATCAGATCCCGGAAGCAGTCGGTATTGCTCCGGAAAAGCTAGTCGGTATCGATGCTATTGCCAAAAGTGCTATTGCCGAGGGCGCTTTCCCGGGCTGTCAGGTAGTAGTGGCCAAGAATGGGGCGATCATTTATTCCAAGGCATTCGGATACCATGACTATAGTCACCAGCAAC
>JAGQXH010000265.1 GCA_020436695.1 Lewinella sp.
TTCCCAATCCGCCAGCGCATATCCACCACCCACAAAGGCAAAATGCCACCACTCCGTGCGAATGGCCCGAAAACCATGCCGGGTCAGCGTCTCACTGAGTAGTTTTCGCCTTTCTAAAATGCTATCCGGAAATGCGGTATAAGCCGGATACGCTTCCGGACCGAAAAAATCAAACGGTGTCCCCATATCCAATTCATGGCCGTCAGCATCCGCCAATGTGAGATCGACTGCGGCGCCCCGGTTATGCATGGAGCCTTTGATGGGGTCGGACACGAAGCGAGGATCCGGCACTTTTTTCCAGAGTCGCCACTGTACCGGACGCGGCCGGTAGCAATCCAGCATCATCAGACGGTAGCCTTGTTCCTGCAATTCTTTTTGAGCCTCCAAAACAGCCTGAGCGACCCTGGGGCGCAGAAAGCAACGGCCGCAATCGTACATGATCGTATCTACAAAATTGTTATCGGTAGCGTAACGCAGGTCGATCACAAAGGCAGTATCCAGGCGCATGAGCTCCGTCCATTGGGTTGTATCGTAGTCAATGGACGGCAGGAGAGGTAATGGATCTTCAACCTCTGGAGGTGATTCCGGCTGGGAAGGCACCGGGAAAGCGGCCACTATCGGATTAGGTTCGTGTTGAGTATCGGATGGAGAACAGGAAACCAGGGAGATTATCAGTATGCCGAAGATCAGGGCTCTCATTTATTGTTATTTAGTCGTTTTGTCGCCGCACTACATTTCATGGCTGTCATCTCAATGGAACACGACCAATATTATCTATTTTAATTGACAGTCTAAAAAGATCCTATCCTTCCAATTCCTTTCCCAGATATACCATCTTACACCCTTCCTCGATCGTCAGTTCTTCCGGATTCGCCGGTATCAGTTCCAGCTTTCCGTCTTTACTTTTCATAAAAACCGGTATGCTTTTGGGCTCGGCGTTGATCCTACGCAGAAGTGCCATAAATTCATCGTAAGTCGATACCGGCGATTCATGCATCAGCGGGTAATCCCGGGCCACTTCACTGATATTGATGAAGTCATCCGTATAGGAAAATATGCCCTGTTCCGGAAGTTTTTCCGGTGATTTGCGCATTTCCTCCGGAGAAATGAGACGATAAGTCCCATTTTCCCCAAACAGGCGCTGATAATTCTTTGCGGCATACTCATTCACATCCGGGCTACTGGTCATGGCTACGAGATATCCCATATCTACCAGATCGAACTGTTCGGACAGATCATCGGAATATATATTCAAATTGTAGGCTTTCAGCCCCATATCCAGTGCCTTACGCACATTGAAATCATTATTGTCGATCAAGACCACATGCCGGCCGTTATCCTGCAGGTATTTTCCGATCACCCGGCTGGCAGTTGAAGACCCCACGATCAGAATACCTTCTGATGTATCCTGGATCACTTTCAGCCAGCCGGCCACCATTCGGGCGGTGGTGGCGTTGAGCAATACCGTTCCCAGAACGATCATAAAGACCAGCGGAGTGATGTATTCCGCCCCTTCTACGTTTTCCCGGGTGAGGGTGATGCCGAAGAGTGAAGCGATACCGGCTGCAACGATCCCACGAGGGCCTACCCAGGAGATAAATAATTTTTCTTTGAAGCCCAATTCTGAAGCCCGCGTACTCACAAATACGCCCAGTGGCCGCAACACCAAGGCGACAAAGCCTAGCAGGGCAAAACTCCGCCAGTTATTCAGTACCAGTTCCATTTCCTTTACGTCGATATTGGCAGCCAGCAGAATAAACAGGATTGAGATCAGCAACACACTTAACGACTCCTTAAAATCCAAAATATCTTTTAGGCGCGGCACATTGAGGTTGCCCAGCACCATTCCCATGATCACCACCGACAACAGGCCAGACTCGTGCGCAATGATATCCGAAAATACAAAAACGGTCAGCACGAATGCCAGAGTAAACACATTGAGCAGATAATTGGGAATGAGGTCGTGCTTGATCAACTGATACAGGGCAATGGCCGCTACTGCCCCCACAGCCAGACCGATAAAAATAATCTGGGAAAATGTGATAAAAGCATGTGAAGTATAAGCCACGCTACCTTCGGTAGAACGGATGAATTCAAAGACGATCACCGCCACCAGTGCACCGATCGGATCGATCAGAATACCTTCCCATTTCAGCACAGTTGCTACATTCCGATTGAGCGGCACATTTTGCAGAATGGGCGCAATGACCGTGGGGCCCGTAACGATGATGAGTCCAGCGAAGAGAAATGAGATTGACCAGCTCAGGCCCATGATGAAATGCGCAGCCAGACCAGCTCCGATAAACGTGATGGCCGATCCGAAAGTGATCAGTTTAAGGATCACCGGCCCCACATCGGCAATTTCCTTGCGCTTAAGGGTCAGTCCTCCTTCAAAGAGAATGATCCCGATGGAAAGTGAGACGAAATAATATAGGTATTCTCCGGGAAATAAACCGGACTCCGTTCCTTCCTGATAGACCGGCTCGATGATCTTCAACCCATTAGCGGTGAAATAGGTAGAGAGCGGCCCAACCAACAGACCGATCAGGATCAACGGCAAGATCGCCGGCACCTTTATCCTCCAGGCCAACCACTGGGCAAGTATACCCAAAACTATTATTCCCGAAAGTTCGATCATATTTTTTCAGTCGACAGTCATCAGTCAATAGCCTCCAAGTAGTAGGATTGATAACAACTGCTAAAATTGACAGGAATACCATCCCAAACTACCAAGTGGTGCAATGATACAAAAAGCATGCGGTAATGTTATTTACCACCAACCACAATGACAATTTCGCCCTTGACCTTATCCTGTTCAGCGTAATGGTCTGAGAGGTCCTGGAGGCTGCCACTGCGCACTTCCTCGTGCAGTTTACTCAGCTCCCGGGCCACGCTGGCCGGCCGGTCGCCGCCGCAGCATTCGATCAACTGGCCCAGACATTTAACCAGCCGGTTGGGTGACTCATACAATACAAAGGTAACCGGTAACTCGGCCAGATGGTTCAGGCGGGTCTGGCGTCCTTTTTTGTGCGGCAGGAATCCTTCAAAATGAAATCGATCACAAGGCAAGCCGGAGGCTACCAGTGCCGGCACAAAAGCAGTAGCGCCCGGCAGACATTCCACCTGGATATCCGCCTGTTTGCAGGCCCGTACCAGTAAAAAACCGGGATCGGAAATCCCCGGCGTACCGGCATCGGAAACCAGAGCCAGGGTAGCTCCTTCTTCCAGCTGTCTTATCAGCTGAGGGGTAGTCCCGTGTTCATTATGAGCATGGTGCGCCCGCAAAGGTGTCTCTATCTCGTAATGCTGTAATAGTCGCCTGGTCACCCGGGTATCTTCTGCCAGGATCAGGTCTACTTCCTTGAGGATACGCAAGGCCCGCAGAGTGATGTCTTCCAGATTTCCGATGGGGGTGGGAACGATATACAACATTATTTGATGTTATGATACTGTGATTTTGCGATGTTATGATGCTGAAATACTGTGATGTTGCGATGTTACGATGTGATGATGTGCATCACACGACAACCATATCATTGCACCACGAGATCGAAATATTACTACAACTATAAGACGGTCATGTAATTTGTACTTGTTTTGTAATCGCTTTTTGTATTCGGTGCTGTAAAGCATTAGTTTGAGAGTTCTTGCAAAAAAGCATTAAGCTATATGCGTATGCTCTAAAACTGCGAAACCATAATACTACTTTCTGTAACACTGATGACCATATCACAGAATCACAGGATCACAACATTATAGCATTATAAGGAAACGCCCCGTTTCCAGGGAATAAAATCATCCTGACCCAACGCCACTGCCTTGGCATCTTCTTCTCCACTGGCCACTCGCACGATCAGATCGAGAAGTTCCTCTCCTATTTCAGCAATAGTAGCATCTCCGGAAATGATGGGTCCGGCATCGAGATCGATAATATCCGGCATCCGCTGAGCCAGTTTGGTATTGGACGATATCTTCAGCACCGGAGCAATGGCATTGCCGGTAGGTGTTCCAAGGCCGGTAGTGAAGACAACCACATTAGCGCCGCTACCGACCATAGCGGTAACAGATTCCACGTCACCACCCGGAGTACACAGGAGATTAAGACCGGATCTGGTCACCCGCTCCGGATAATCCAATACATCCTGGATAGGTGAGGTACCTCCTTTTTTAGCGGCTCCCGCAGATTTTATGGCATCGGTAATCAAGCCGTCCTTTATATTACCCGGTGAGGGATTGGCATCGAAACCCGAACCTACCGCTTCAGCACGGGCGGCGTAGCTTTGCATGAGGTGATTGAAGCGCTGAGACAGCTCATCGGTTACACAGCGGCTGCTCAGCTCGTCTTCTACTCCACACAGTTCCGGGAATTCCGACAGAATAGTAGTAGCCCCCAAAGCCACCAGCATATCGGAAACATGACCAACCGCCGGATTGGCAGAAATGCCCGAGAAACCATCTGATCCACCGCATTCCAGACCCAGCGTGATGGCACTGAGGGGAGCCGGCCTGCGATAGATTTGATTGGCCTTGACCAGGCCTACAAAGGTTTCCCGGATGGCTTTATTCAACAACTGTTGTTCGGTGCCTTCTTTCTGCTGTTCAAAAATGATCAGCGGGCGATCGTAGTTCGGATCGCGCTTAGCCAATTCTTCCTGAAGCAGGCTCACCTGGGCATTCTGGCATCCCAGACTCAGAATGGTAGCGCCGGCAACATTCGGATGAGTAATGTATCCAGCCAGTAGTCCACATAGGGAACGTGCATCATCGCGCGTACCGCCGCAACCCATCTGGTGGGTGAGGAATTTGATCCCGTCCACATTGGGGAATACCCGCTCGTCATCCGTATTTTCTATCAGGGTTTCCAGGTCGGTTTCCAGCAGAGCTTCCGCCGGATGCCCGGCCTCGTATAGTTCAACCAAACGGCGCACCTGTTTACGGTAAGGCTGCGGCCGGCTGTAACCCAATTCCTTCAGAAAAGCCTGCCGCATGGTATCCACGTTGCGGTTTTCACAAAATACCAGCGGGATCACGATCCAGTAATTAGCCGTTCCCACTCTACCATCACTCCGGTGATACCCCATGAAAGTCCGCTTTTGCCAGCGACTCACGTCCGGTGCCTGCCAGTCGGTTTTACGCTCACCGTTGATGTGACTGTCAGTGGCGTGCTTTAGATTGCCGGTCGTAAGCAGACCGCCAAGAGTAACAGCCTCGATAGCCTTACCCACCAAAACACCGTACATATATACCTGATCGCCCGGCTCCAGGGCCGTGAGCGAAAACTTGTGTTTAGCGGCTACCCCCTGAGGCAGTTCAAACTGCATCTGTCCGAAGTGGATCTTTTCACCGGCCGGCAGATCACGCAAGGCTACCAGGACATTGTCCTGGGGATGGATCTGCACGTATGATTGTCTGGTATGATTAGTGGTCATGTTGTTACTTGTTTTTAACGGGCAGGGTGCGAAAACCCTATATTTTATGCGCTGTTTGCAGAAAACAAAGATGAGGTTTATTTTCTATCTCAGCAACCTATCTTGTATTTTGCCTGTTCTTTTGTAAACAACCGGCAGGCTACTTAGATTGACATGATCGAATTACGCTATCCCATTGCCAGTACCCAGGTGGAAGACTGGCAGGATGACCTGAAAAGACTGGCACTGGCCCATAAACTGGTGCAGGATGAACAGCTGGAAAAACCGCTACTCCTACACAGCGGTACCGAATATTCCGGGCGCGAGGCCATTACCTCCTACATCCGCAAACTGGATGAGGAGAGCGAGCAGTGGTGGTATTGTGTTTGTGACCGGAGTTGACAGTAAGGAGTCGGTCTATTCTACAGCAATGCCGAAGATTCACGATCCAGGAACAGCCACGTGGCCGGATGCTCCCGTAAGATAGAGGCCGGCACCTGCGGGCTAACCTCTCCTTTGATCGCATTTTTCACAGCCTCTGCTTTGCGTCGATCCGGAACGCTGCAAATGATGGTATGGGATTTCATTATTTGCCGGATTGCCATACTGATCGCCTGCCTGGGCACCTCTTCGAGGCTTTTGAACCAGCCCTCTCCCATCTGTTGTCGCCGGCAGGCTTCGTCGAGTTCTACGGGAATATAGGCGGCTTCAGTCTCAAAATCTGCAGGTGGATCATTAAAGGCCAGGTGGGCGTTTTCTCCGATCCCGATAAAAGCAACATCGATAGGGCTCCCACTGATCAATTGCTCCAGGCGCCGGCACTCCTGCTCCGGATCTGCCTCTCCATTGACGTAAACAAATTCCTTCAGCAGCAGTTTGTCGGCAAAGCGTTCTTTCAGGTATTTGCGGAAAGAAGCCGGGTGGGTAGCCGGCAATCCTATGTATTCATCCAGATGGAACGCCCGGACCTTTGCCCAATCCACCGGGATCTTTAACAGGGCATCCAGCATTTCGAACTGGGAGGCACCGGTAGCCAGTATGATATTGGCCGTTCCCTTCTCCGCTATGGCTTCGTTAATGAACTCGGCTCCCCGGGCTGCCGCCTGCTGTCCGAGCTGTTGTTTGTTTTCGGCTATTTCGACTATCATGCTTAGTGCGTTGAGTCGCGTGGTAGTGCGACAGATCTAAAAAAACAGGGATCTCTACTTCAAATCATCCGTTCCAGAGTCCGATTATGGCAAAATAACTGGTGATCAGGCTAAACAGGATAACGGCAATCAACCCGATATTCATTTTCGGCTTTGCAATGGCCGTACCCATCAGTGTTTTCCGGTTGATCAGGATAAATATCGGGATGGCCACTGCCGGTAAAATGAGCGCCTGAAAAGCCTGAGACAGTACCATGACGATCGGTGGGGGCGTAGCCATGAATTGCGTACCGAAACCAAATAGAATGCCTACTAGGCCCAGGATGCGGTACATAGGCGACTTAATGTCGCGTTTTTGCCCGGTATAATCACTGATCAGCCAGGGTGCGATCAGGATGATGGGAAAGATAGTGGAAAGTCCGGCTCCAACGATACCCAGGATGAGCAAAAAGGCAGCCATTTTTCCCCCGATCGGCTGGAACAGGCTGATCATTTCGACGGTATTGTTCAGTTGCATCCCCAGTACGTGCAGGGTACCGGCCCCGACGGCCATGATGATCAGGCTCAGCAAAAACATCATGGAAGCCGATACCGCAGCGTCTTTTTTCTCCTGATCCAGTTCGTTGATTGTCCAGCCCTTTTCGGCTACTACCGTGCTGCGCATGATAAACACAGCTGCCGAACAAGTGGTGCCGGCAATGGCAGCCACCAGGGCAAAGGCACCGGGCGTTTGAGGCAAGCGCGGCACCAGACCGCTGATCAGGCTGGAAAAATCAGGACGAACCATGAAGAATACCAGAATAAAAGTCAAACCCATCAGGATCACGAAGCCCATCAGTATCTTTTCGAAGACCTGATAACGGCCGTACCAAAACAAAGCATACAGCAACACGACCAAAATACTGGTGATCAGGAAGGTATTTGCCGGTACCCCCCAGATCAGGCGAAAGCCCTCGCTCAGAAGGTCAGAGACGATGCCCATGATGCCCATAAGCGCGAGCAATTCCCCGATGATCAGAGCGATCATGATGTAAACAGCCAGCATTTTGCCGTAGCGAAAATTGGTTTTGATATTAAAAAGAGCGGTGTGACCGGTCACCAGCGTGGTCTTTCCGTAAGCGACCATCAAAATATAGGTAAAAATACAGGACAGTACGAGCGCCCAGGTCAGCATCATTCCGTATTCGGCGCCTACTTTAGCCATAGTCGTGACACTTCCCGTGCCGATGTTGTAGCCGATCAGGAACAGACCCGGACCTACGGCACTCAGGGCGATGGCGATCTTTTTGAAGATATTCAAGGTTTCAGGTATTTAGTACATTGTCAACAAAAGTGTGTAACCCTAAAATTAAACGGACGGATCTCCACAGGCGATTCGATGCTACATGGTTCCATTGTCCCGATCCTTTGGATACGGGATGTCGTTGTACTCCATTCCATGGCTGTCCAGTCAATGAAACAATGAAGCCATGGAACAGGAGTAATCTTATATAATTTAGTGGCCAGTGTTCATAGCTGACCGTATTTCCCCTATCGTAATCAGGGATTATTTCCGGTAAACTACTTTGCCCGACACGATCGTCTGGTGAACGACCATCTCCCCCTCTTCCAGGGTAAACAGAACCAGGTCAGCCCGCTTACCCGTCTTTAGCAGACCTCTGTCCTCCAGTTGCATCAATGCTGCCGGATTGGTACTAGCCATCCGGATGGCTTCCGCCAGAGAGCACTGGGTAAACGCCATCATATTGCCCACGCACAGGCGGATGGGAGAAGCCGCTCCCGCCAGCACATTCTCCGCCGGAAATTTAATAACATTGGGCGTAAGTACCACTGTCCTTTCACCTCGAACGTATTCTCCCGGTTCAAGACCGGCCAAATCCAGTGCATCCGATACCAGGATCGTTTTATCAACCCCCTTTGCCTTGTAAAAGCTCCGGACCTCGTCCCGGGTCAGGTGGAACCCATCGGCAATAATACTGATGGAAAGACCGTCTTCGGACAGTTGCGGCCAGATGGGGTTGTTATGCCGGTTGATCTCATTGGCACAGCCGTTGCCCAGGTGAGTCGACAGGGACGCACCGGCAAAAGTCGCCTGTTTGATCTCAGCCGCAGAGCCGTTATGATGCCCCAGAGAGACTACAATATTATCCTTTATCAGTCGGTGTATGAAGGGCATGGCTCCTTCTGCTTCGGGAGCCAGAGTGAGCAGTTTGATGCCGCCTTTGGCTGCTTGCTGATAGGCGGTGAATTCTTTCCAATCCGGAGCGCGAATATATTTTTCCAGGTGAGCTCCCCGGAAACCGGCTACCGGCGAAATGTACGGACCTTCCAGGTGAAAACCGGGGATGGAAGGACCGATCTCATCGTCCTCCATCGCCTGTGCCAAAATGGCAAAATTCTTGTACAGGCGTTCGTGCCCGGCGGTGATCACGGTGGGCAGGTAGGTAGTAACGCCTTCTTTCCAAAGCGCCCTGGTAGCGGATCGCATCCCCTCCAGATTGAGCTGCTCTCCGGTAAAATCAACCCCCAGATAGCCATTGATCTGGATATCGATCAGTCCGGGTGCGACAAACACTTGCGGTCGGGGCCGGCTATCCGGGAGTGGTTTTATGTCAATGATCTTGCCTTCTTCGATGGAAATGCTTACCGGAGTGCCATCGAGATAAAGTAGCCCGTCAACGGTGGAAACCACATTCTGACCGGACAATATGGTTCGTAGCATAAAAAACAATAGGATCAATGGGTAAGATAGGTCTTTCATTCTGCTTATTGCGGTATTGGTCATCCGTGAAAATAGCACCTTTCCATTAGTTTCGGGCATAGCACACCCAACTACATTGTAGCCCTTATTACTTTGACTAACGACTTGCTTTAATATTATGGGCTGAGAAGGCAGGAAGCCTTCCGCTGTTCACTATCGCACAGCTTCTGCTTTTTCCCGAAACGCACACCCCTCCAAATGATCATTTACCAGCCCCATGGCTTGCATAAAGGCATAAGCTGTAGTCGGCCCCACAAAGGTCCAACCTCTCTTTTTCAGGTCTTTGCTTAGCGCTTTGGAGGTCGGCGTCTGGCTTATAACGGATAGGTTTTCGTAGGTAAGGGCCTCGGGCCGTTCGGAGGCATCGGGCACATATCGCCAGAAGTATTCACTGAGAGAACCATACGCTTCTACGAGTTCACAAGCCCGCTTTGCGTTATTGATGGTTGAACGGATCTTGCCTCCATGTCGTACGATGCCCGCATCCTGTAACAGGCGTGCTTCATCCTGCTCATCAAAACGGGCTACCTGCTCAAAATCAAACCCGGCAAATGCAGCCCGGAAATTTTCCCGCTTGCGCAATATAGTCAACCAACTCAGGCCAGATTGAAATCCTTCCAGGCAGATCTTTTCAAACAGTCGGCGGTCATCATATACCGGGTAGCCCCACTCATGGTCGTGATAGTGCATGTAATCGGGCAGCCCACCATGCCACCAACAGCGCAACAGACCGTCGTCTCCCTGGTGTAGACCTTTGGGAATTTCCATGGTTTGGATGTTTGGATGTTTGGATGTTTAAAGTATTTCTAAAATACCCAAGGCTATCAATACTTTCACAATTCTTTACGGTCGCTTTCGCACGCCTTGTATCATTGAGGCTTTTATTCCCATCGTCTCTTAATCCCAATATCCATTCATCCCAACGGCTCTACTTCTGCGCTCTTGAGATCAAAAGCAGCGCCACACCGGCAAAAATGATATTCGGCA
>JAGQXH010000266.1 GCA_020436695.1 Lewinella sp.
ATACAAATAAATTTGATTTCTTTTTGAAATATTGTATAAAATTTTGCATTTATCACTGCTTGTGTAATAATAAAAGGCATGATAGCCAGATATCGAAACCGAATGGGATCGATCTCAAATGTATATTCATTTCCCGTATTTTAACAACCTGCCATTAGTATCATTTACGTAATACCAGTACCGGGATTTCCTTATCCAGACTCAATAGCTTTTCCGTAACGCTACCCAGCAGTACCCTTTCCAGCATACTGTGCCCTTTGGCGCCGATCACGATCAGGTCGCAAAATTCTTTCACAGCGTGGGCATAGATCTGCTTGGCAGGATTTCCGGTCTCATTGACGTCCGTTTCCGGGCTCACTTCCAGTCCTTCCAGTTTAAACTGCTTGATGTAGTTTTGCAGGGCAGCCTGTTTAAAGGCCGTCATGTCTTCCATGAATCTCTCGTAACTCATGTTGATGCTGGGATGACCGGTGAGGGGAACATCAAACGTATGGAAACAGGTGATCGAAGTATGGCTGAGTTCGGTAGCCAGGTCGATGGCACCCTGCATGGCAATACGGGAATATTCTGAAAAGTCAACCGGTACCATGATCTTATGGATGGATTCATGGCTGGTTTCCGGTACAAATAGCACATGGCAGTCGGAATGCCGGGCAATTCTTTTGGCAATTACGCCACTGCCTTCCGACATTTTCTTGTTACCGAGCACCAACAGATCCGCCTCTTTGACCTTGATCCAGTGAAGGATCTCCTTGAGTGGATTGCCTTCCAATACCTCAATACTCACCTCAGCACCGTGGCGGTCACCCAGTGTTATTTTGACTTTTTGTTGTAATGTATCTTTGATCAGTTCCGTCTTTGATTTAGCCATACCATATCGGTCCTGATAGCTCAGGCCCATTCCGGGTGGTATCTCCAGGTCTTGGTCCACATATACGAAATGGATCTGCTCGGGGCCGATCAGATCGCAAAATCTATCAAAATAACGGATGAGTTTTTCATCGAATGGGCTGTTGTCCAAAGCAACGACGATCCTCTTGAATTTTCTCATGGCTTTGTGATTTAATACACTAAAGTTGTGATTTTTATCACTTTCTTTTGATGATCACGGCCAGTGGCGGACTTGACGTTAATCATAATGACCAAGAATCTGATGAAATGAAAGAAAAGATAAAAAAAGAACTCAAAAGTTACGGCATTATGGCCATTGTGGCTTTGATCCTGTATATGACGGGCTGGCATACCTATGTGATCAGTTTCCTGCAGCGGGGAATACTTGCCACCGGCCTGATGCAACCTCGTACGGAACAACCGACCGCAGATCTGCCGGTGCCTAACCTGAATATTGAGCTGGAAGATGCCAACGGACAGGTGTTGAACATGCAGCAATTTCAGGGTAAAGTCCTCTTCATCAATCTCTGGGCAACCTGGTGTCCACCTTGCCTGGCTGAGATGCCGAATATCGATCAGTTGTATACGGATCTGGAGCCGGAGAAAGATATCGTCTTCCTGATGCTCTCTACAGATCAGGATTTTTCCAAAGCCGTACAGCACGTAGCCGATAAAGGATTTAATTTTCCAGTTTATCAGATCAGGCGCAACTGGCCGCCGGAGCTTAATTCTTCCACCTTACCTACCACTTTTGTGATCGATAAACAGGGGCGGCTGGTGCTGGCACACCGGGGCATGGCCAAGTATAACACGAGTGATTTTAAAGCCTATTTGCGCGGATTGTGATCACTGTGGCGGAATTGATTTTTCTCACCTTAATTTCCCAAAAGTCCATTTAACTTTGAATTTGTTAGTGAGGAGTCACTATCTTCACAAAACATAAAATCTTTACCAATACCGTGACGTTATATCACCGTTAACGCACACGGTACCGGAAAATTTATTAATTTCGTGCCATATGAAACTAAATAAAGCTATGAAGCACTGGACATTGCGCATCTCATGCCTTGCCATCGCCACCTTCGCCTTTTCTGCGCTCGGCGCCCAATCTTTTAAACTGAGTCCGGATAAGCCCTACGAGGTATATGTAAGCGGCGGCTCTACACTCCACGACTGGACTGCTACGGTCAACAACGTGATCGATATTCCGCCTACCATGACGATAAATCTGAAGGAAGGAGGGGTGATCGAGTCTTTCGGATTCAAAGCCGAGGGCAAGAGTATGGAAGGCGGCCGGGGTAGCACCATGGACAACAAGATCTACAAGGCAGTCAAATGTGACGTACATCCTTACATTACCTACAAGCAGACGGCGCCGGCTAAGTTGCAGGCGGCAGGCAAAGACCAGTTCAAACTGATCTCCAAGGGCATAGTATCCGTTGCCGGTATGGACAAGGAGATCGAAGTAGAGGTTATGGCCTCCCTGAAAGATGGCGTTTTGACTTTCACCGGCGAAGAGCCCATGAAGCTGAGTGACTTTGAGATCGATCCGCCCTCGGCCCTGTTCGGTCAGATCCAGACCAAGGATGACATTACTGTACATTTTACGATTAACTATCAGGCAGAATAAGCACGAAGAGAAGAAGTATTTTCAAGCATATTACCATTTTTAAAACCTGATCAAACAGTTGCTAAAAAGACCGGCAACTTGAATCAAACAGCTTTACCTACATGATGCAGCAATTCGCAAAATGGATCGCGTGTCTGATCCTGATCTTACCTTTCACACTTTCTGCTCAGCAAGCGGAAACCACTCCGGAAGTGGGCGATACCATCAGTCAGCAAATACCCGGTACCGATGTGAATTTCAAAATGGCCTATGTTCCCGGAGGTGCCTATACGATGGGCAGCCCGGCGGATGAAGCCGGCCGGGATGAAGACGAAGGCCCGCAGTTTGAAGTGAAAGTGGAGCCTTTCTATATGGGCGTCTTCGAAGTTACTTACGATGAATACAACGTTTTCCGGGATAAGGAGCTGGATGTACCCACACCGGAAAAACCGGATTGGGATGCTGCTGCAGTGGCCCGTCCCAGTCCGCCCTATGAAGATCCGACTTTCGGTATGGGTAAGGAAGGTTTCCCAGCGGCCAGCATGACTCAGTTTGCCGCGCTGCAATACTGCAAGTGGCTGAGTGAAAAAACGGGGGTATTTTACCGCCTGCCAAGTGAAGCTGAATGGGAGTTTGCCTGCCGTGCCGGTAAGACCGGGCCGTACTATTTTGATGAGGATGCCAGTTCTGTGGAAGAGCACGCCTGGTACTATGACAACAGTAATGAAAAATACCACAAAGTAGGGGCGAAGTTGCCCAACCCATATGGTCTTTACGATATGCTGGGCAACGTTTCCGAATGGACCCTCGACGAATACGAAGCGGATTCATATACTACAATGAGCACGGAGATGTCCGGAGAAGTAAATCCCTGGATCAAGCCCACTAAGCTACTCCCACGTACAGTACGCGGCGGCTCCTGGGACGATGATGTGAATGAACAGCGCTGCTCCTGCCGTATTCCTTCCAGCCGCAAATGGAAAGAACGCGATCCGCAGATCCCGAAGAGCTTCTGGTGGAATACCGATTCTCCTTTTGTCGGTTTCCGGATCATTCGGCCTTACCATCAACCTTCCAAAGAAGAGCAGGCTGCTTTCTGGGAAATGGTATTGGGAGGATAGACTTTCGAGATGTGAGGTTTCGTAATAAGTCCAAGTCGCGATTTTAATGAAAAATAATGTTTGGTTTGAAAGCGTGGGGGGTTCTCCCCAAAGGGAGTCAGAGGGGCTGAGCTTAGGCCAACCAAACATTATTTTACTCTTATCTTTAGGGAAGACTTTCTCACAACCCACATCCTGACAAATTCAAACATTCTTGAACGCTCCGCTTTTTAAGAAATATTTGTCGTTGACCTGCCTTCTCATGAGTATCGGTCAACTATTACCCGCACAGACCCTGCAACGATTCCAGTTTTTCGAACCCAAAATGGGCACCGAATTCCGGATCGTTCTGTACGCTACCGATAAAGAACAGGCCGACAAGGCCGCTACCGCCGCTTTCCGACGCATTGATGAACTCAACCTGATATTCAGTGATTATCAGGAAGATAGTGAAGTGAGTAAACTATCCGATACGGCTGGTTCCGGTGAGAAAGTTGCCGTATCCGTCGAATTATGGGAGGTACTCCATTTTGCCCGGCAACTGTCAAAAAAAAGCAGAGGGGCTTTCGATGTCAGCATCGGTCCTTTGAGTAAACTTTGGCGGAGAGCTTTTCGTAGGCAGGAATTTCCCGAATGGTCTCAGATCGAAGCCGACAGAGCGCTGGTCAGTTTTAAAAAGATAAAGTTGTATACCAGAGGGCATCAGGTAAAACTGAAAAAGGAAGGCATGCGACTGGACCTGGGGGGTATCGCCAAAGGATACACCGTAGATGCCGTTTACCGGGTACTTACGCAGCATGGTATCGACATAGCTCTGGTAGACGGCGGTGGAGATATTTACGCCGGTGCGCCACCTCCCGGAGAAAAAGGCTGGGAGATTCGGTTTGTACCAGCGGCAACACCGGAACAGGAAGAAACGATACAGTTGACCCGGGGGGCGATCGCTAGTTCGGGGTCCACTTATAAGTACCTGGAGTGGGAGGGGCGAAAATATTCTCACATCATCGATCCCAGAACCGGTCTTGGCGTTACCGAAACGGCCATTATCAATGTGATCGCTGATAATTGTGTGAAAGCAGATGCACTGGCCTCGACCCTGTCCGTGCTGAACGAGACCGAGAGAGGGAAATTACTGGCCGCTTACCCGAAAGCCGTTCTTAAGTGATTGATGCCCCACCCGGAAACCCGATTTTGACTTTTGAGCACCGAATAATTTATCCAAGTTGTCAGTGATCAGTCTTCGGTTGTTATGTGGAAAGCTAAAATGGAGCTGTTTAACTCGAAAATAACCGAATAGAAGCCCTCATTTACCTGAAATTCGGGCTAAAAACATTGACTTTAAGCACTTGACTAACTGACCACTGACATCCCGATCTTCGATACGGGATTTCACGATGCTCAAACTGTGTAACTGATAACTTGCGTTATTTAATAAATCCGCGTCGATCGGTCGCGATCGACCCTCAACCATTTAAAATTAAGGAACTATGGAAAAATGGAATACCAGTAGACGAGAGTTTATGAAAAAATCAGGTTCGGCACTGATCGCCTCCGGCCTTGGTTTTAATGTATTGGCTGCCCGTCGGCCGAATTACGACTTCAATACCGATACCCTTAAAGTGGGCTTGATCGGTTGCGGTGGTCGCGGTACCGGAGCAGCTTTTCAGGCGACCATGTCTGAAGATAATGTAGTGCTGACGGCTATGGCCGATCTGTTCCAGGACCGTCTGGACGATTCCTACAAAAACCTGATGGAGGAAAATCCGGATAAGATCCGGGTAGAAGAAGATCACAAGTTCGTCGGTTTTGATGCTTATAAAAAAGTACTGGCTTCTGATGTGGACGTAGTTATTCTGGCTACACCGCCGAATTTTCGTCCCGGCCATCTGGCCGCAGCTGTAGAGGCCGGCAAACATATCTTTTGTGAAAAACCGGTTGCCGTGGATGCCCCAGGTATCCGCAGTGTGATCGAAACGGCTAAAAAGGCCAAAGAAAAAGGACTGGCACTGATGTCCGGTTTCTGCTGGCGTCACGATGTGCCCAAGATCGATACCTACAATCGCATCCTGGATGGCGCTATCGGTAACGTACATACCATCTACAATACCTACAATACCGGTGCACTTTGGTTCAGAGATCGCCAGCCGGATTGGTCGGATCTGGAGTTCAAGATGCGCAACTGGTTGTATTACAACTGGATGTCCGGTGATCACATCGTAGAACAGGCCATTCACAGTATCGACCTGATGTCGTGGGCCATGGGTGATGAACTGCCGGTAAGCGTTACCGGTACCGGTGGCCGTCAGAGCCGTACCGAAGAGCAATTCGGCAATGTATACGATCACTTTGCCATTGTGTATGAATACGGCGACGGCCGCAGAGGCTTCCACTTCAGCCGCCAGCAGAAGGATACTTCCCGGGCTTACGGCATCGATATGAACGGTGATCAGGGACGTTGCGCCATCGATGTTTTCCGCAAACACGAGATCATCGGCAAAAACGGCGATTGGGTATGGGACGGTGAGAAATCCAACATGTACCAGAACGAGCACAATACGCTGTTTGCTTCCATTCGTTCCGGTGATCCTTTCAATGACGGTGTCCGCATGGCGCACAGCACCATGTTGGCAATCTGGGGTCGTATGGCGGCTTATACCGGTCAGACCATCAGTTGGGAGGAAGCTTTGAATTCCGAAGAAAAACTGGGGCCGGACCTGAATAAATTCTCCTGGGAACTGGATTGGCCGATGGCTGAGGTAGCTCAGCCGGGTATTACGAAGTTCAGCTGATCAGCAAAGTGGAGATCGTAAGACGTTGGGATGTTTAGCGTGTAAATTAGGAGACTGTTCAATTAAGTGTGGCAATGTTGACCTGAATGGCGAGCAATAGCCTGAACATTAAGTATTTGCTGAATGCTCGAACACCTGAGCACTCCAGAATAGCTAATTATCCCAACGTCCCAACGTCCAAATATCCAAATATCCAAATATCCCAACGTCCAAATATCCCAACGTCCCAACAAATATCCATCTCACCATCTCAAAACCAACTTACATGAATCGCAGATCCTTCCTGCAAAATTCTATGGGCGCTGCTGCTGCCGTAAGCCTGGGCGCTGCCACTAATCCTTTTCTTCCGGAGAAGCCGTTACACAAGAAGAGCCTTAAATTCGGCATGATCAAGGAAGATATTTCGGTCCTGGAAAAATTCAAGCTCATTAAATCGCTGGGATTTGATGGGGTCGAACTGGACAGTCCCAATGATCTGGTTGAATCCGAGATCCTGGAGGCACGTGATAAAAGTGGTCTGATCATCCCCGGAGTGGTCAATTCCGTGCACTGGCGCAAGCCGCTTTCCCATCCTGATCCGGCCGTGCGGGCGGAGTGTACCCAATCCATGATCGATGCCCTGAATAAGTGTAAACTTTATGGAGGTACTACCGTGCTGTTGGTGCCGGCCGTAGTGAATAAAGATGTCCGCTACGATGAGGCCTGGGACCGCGCTACGGAGGAGATCAAGAAAATGCTGCCCGAAGCGGAGAAGACCGGCATCAAGATCGCCATTGAGAACGTCTGGAATAATTTCCTGCTCAGCCCCATGGAAGCCGCACATTTTATCGATCAGTTCGACAGCGATATGATCGGCTGGTACTTCGATGTGGGCAATATCGTTCGCTACGGCTGGCCGGATCAGTGGATCCGTATTCTTGGTAAACGCATCCTCAAAGTGGATATTAAGGAATACAGCCGCAAGAAACAGAGTGATGAAGGCATCTGGGAGGGTTTCAAAGTAGAGCTCGGTGATGGCGACAGCGACTGGCAAAATGTGAATAAGGCGCTGGCTGAAGTAGGCTACTCCGCCGGTTGGGGCTCGGCTGAAGTACCCGGAGGTGACCGGGAACGACTGAAGGAGATCTCGGAGCGGATGGATGATGTTTATTCGCGCTAGATAGCATTCACGGTGGACGGTAAACGGACGTTCGCTGAGCTCACTGACGGGTAGTCCATAGAACCTATGTATATGAAAAAACTCCGGTTTCTCGGTTTTTTAGCCGTTATGATGTACGGGTATTTTGGCTGCAATTCTAAAACTGATCAGGCTATGGGAAACCAGGACACCTGGCGGATCATCGTGGTAGAACAGGGAGCCGGTAAGGTGAGCATCCTGGATCCGGTTTCCGGCACTACCGAACGGAGTGTGGACGTGGGATACAATCCGCATGAAATTGCACTGAGGCCCGACGGGAAGACTGCTTATGTGACCAACTTCGGGATCGAGGACTACGACCATACTATTGGCACACCGGGAACGGATATTGCGGTGATCGATCTATCAGCAATGAAGATCGTCACCGCTCTACTCACCAATAGTTCACCGGCACAGAAGGATAATCAGGCTCCTCACGGAGTAAAGCTAAGACCTCAACGGGAAGAGGAACTCTTCGTAAATGTAGAAGTGGGCGATTCCATGTTGGTCTATGACCTGCCTACAGGCAAAATAAAACGTTCCTTTTCGCTTCCTGCCGGTGCACACAACTTCCTTTTTTCGCCGAATGGCGACACCATCTTCCTTTTTGCCGGATCACTGGGTGTTTTCAGTATAGATCCTGATTCCGGAGCTCAGTTGGATCATCTGCCAACTGCTACTGCCATTCGCGGATTGCATTATACCAACGATGGCAGGTATCTGATCGTTTCCGGTATCAACGAGATCTACCTGGTCAATCCAGCTGATCTCAGTGTTGATCGCCATTTCACGGATCTTGGGGTGAAGCAGATCATCTATTCTTCTCCGACGCCGGATGAGCAGTCTATTCTAGCCCCCTGTCCTTACGACAATCTGGTGCTGTTGGTAGATCTGGAAAGTGGAGAAGTCAAAAAGCGGATAGCTACCGGCAAAGCACCGATCTACGTACAGATCGCTCCCTCCGGTAAGGAAGCGATCGTGGCCAATGCGTTGGACACTTTTATGAGTAGTATCGATCTGGAAGACTATTCAGTAAGGTCCATCGGCGAACTTAATCGGCCGAATGGGTTTGCTTTTATTGCGGGCTTATGATCAATTCCCGGAGCTCAAAAGTGCTGTTTAGAGCAGCCTGGGTCATTTCCACTTTTAAAGGATAGATGCCTGCTTTCAGGGGTTGAGTACCTCCCTTGATAGTCGTCCACTCATCACTTTGCCAATCCGGGGAGATAGTAACGGGCAAGGTTTGATCACCGATGTTGATCAATAGCTCGATCGCTTGAGATGCCTGGGGTTGGCGGGCATACAGATCCAAATGATAATTTCCTCCCTTTTCCAGTTTGATCTGCCAGGTGGCCTGATCACCGGCTTCCTGCCAGTGACTGAGCCAGTCTCCATCCACACCGCGCGGATGTGTGCCGGTCTTCTCTCCCAACAGTCCACGATAACCCATAAATTGCAAACTACCCTGCGCCCTGGCGTGGTGGGGCTGAAGATGAACGGCTTCGGCAGAGTGGCCCACCTGTATAGGAGCTATGCTAAAATCACTATCAGCTTCAATTTCTTGCCACCAGTTTAAGTACAGGCTTTTTAATTCAGCCAGTTTTTCGGGAAGGGAATCACTTAGATTACGGCTTTCGCCAACATCAGTACTGAGATCATAGAGATCGGTACCGTTCACCATTTTCCAGGGCCCTTTTCGAGCTATGCCGCCGGGGAAAGGACCCGGATCGGCCAGTTTATCCAAGTCATAATGCTCGAAATACAGGCGATCCGCTTGTGAGGGAACGTCTCCCCGCAGGATGCCGGCCAAACTTATGCCATCGATAGCTTTGTCTTTCAATGCAGGAACTATTCCGGTGATCTCCAAGATAGTGGGCACTACATCGATATGGGCGGCAATAGTGCTTTCTTCTTCTTTGCTCCGCCAGTGATCCTTCCAACTCCAGAAAGCCTGGGTCCGGATACCTCCCTCGTAGATCGTGAATTTCTGATCCCGCAATCCGGCATTATAACGCATATCTTCCTGCTTTGGCCGCCAGCCATTGATCGGGCCGTTATCACTCATGAAGATGATGATGGTGTTTTCCAGCAAATGGCGCTCTTCCAAATGAGAGATCAGGCGACCGATGTTCTCATCGATCTGGGCTATCATTCCATATACCCGGGCAGTTCTTTCATCCAGTCCGAGTTTGGAATAGGGTTGCCACCAACTACTGTCGACCTGTAGGGGCGTATGCGGCGCGTTGTAGGGCAGATAACAGAAGAAGGGCGCCCTAGTATCCGCCGACATAAAACGGATGGCCGCATCGGTGAGTACATCGGTAATATATCCCGTATTCTGTACCATTTCCCCATTGTGTTCCAACTCCGGATCGTAATAATCGGCTGTATGGCCCGTACGGAAACCCAGAAATTCATCAAACCCCTGTGCATTGGGCAGGCTGGGGTAGTATTCCCCCAGGTGCCATTTGCCGAAGATACCGGTTCGATAGCCGGCCGGTTTCAGGTATTCGGCCAGGGTGACCTCTTCAGGATCCATCGTTTCATAGCCGTTGGTGACGCTGCGTACCTGCGTACGTTGGTGATAGCGCCCGGTAAGCAGGCTGGCCCGGGTAGGGGCACATACCGGAGAAACGTAGAAGTGGGAAAAGCGGACGCCGCTTTGTGCCAGTTGGTCCAGGTTTGGCGTCTGTAAGTATGGATTGCCGGCCAGGCTGACATCGCCGTAGCCCATG
>JAGQXH010000267.1 GCA_020436695.1 Lewinella sp.
CCTAAGATCCCAACGTCCAAATTTCCAAAGGTCCAATAGTATAGATCGCTTTCATTGATTTCACCCCATCCTCTTAAAAGAACAGGCCGCCGGCCTCCTCATCCGGGTGACCGACGACCTGCTATTCGTAGATAACTAAAAATGAGTCGTTGAGTCAACGAGTCGTGAGTCGGTTTACGACTTACGACTGGCGACTTACGACTATCGGACTAGATATGAACCGGTGTAAATCCATCATCACTTACCGGCTGCGGTTCGTATTCTTCTTCCATCAGTTCATCAATGGGGGTATCATCTTTACCGCGATTGAAGCGGCGTAAAATACTGTCCATGATCGAGTAGACCACGGGTACGATCACCAATGTCAGGAACAGGGATGAAAGCAATCCGCCGATGATCACCCAGGCCAGACCGTTCTTCCATTCAGCACCGGCACCGGAAGCGATAGCGATCGGCAACATACCGAATACCATGGCGATGGTAGTCATCAGAATGGGCCTCAGACGGGCATGGTTGGCCTGTACGAGGGCATCGTGGGTGTTTTCTCCGTGCTCTTTCCGGTGATTGGCAAAATCCACCAACAGAATAGCGTTCTTGGCTACCAGACCGATCAGCATGATGATACCCAGAATGGTAAAGATGTTGAGCGAATTATTGGTCAATCCCAGTGCCAATAAGGCTCCGATGAACGATAGCGGTATAGAGAACAGTACCACGAACGGATATACAAAACTGTTGTACAGGGCCACCATGATCAGGTATACCAGTACGATAGCGGCAAGTAGCGCAACGCCCAGGGTACCGAAGCCTTCACTTTGGTTTTCCATGTCACCGCCCCAGACGTAATCCACGCCTGTTGGGCGATCCAACTGTTCGAACTGCGCTTCCCATTCCGCGGCTACAGTACCTGTCGGCCGACCCACCGTCTGCGCTTCGATCTTCACGGAAGTACTCTTATCACGTCGTTCTAACTGGCTGGGACCGGAAGTTTCTGTAATGGTGGCAAACTGGTTGAGTTCCACCTGTCTGCCCTGATTGTTCACAAATATCAGTTCGCTTACGTCATCAATATTCTTACGATTGAAATCATCGTAGCGAATGTTGATATCGTATTCGTATTCTCCGGCCCGGTATTTTCCCTGCGTATTGCCGCTAAAGGCGGTCTGCATGGTCGCACCTACGGTTTGCAGATTAAGCCCCAGAGCTGCCATTTTATCCCGGTCGATCTCCACCTTGAGTTCCGGATTACCGGCTTCAACGGATAGTTGGATCTCCGTGGCACCCGGGATCTTTTTCAGCTGAGCTTCTGCCTTTTCGGCGAAATCCAGCGCACTTTCCAGGGTGTTACCGGTTATGGTTAATGACAATGGGGCATTCTGAGCCGTACCCAGAATACTGACCGGCACGGTGGTTACCTTGGCACCTACCAGGAGGTTGGCCAACTCTCTTTTTACCTTGGCAGCGTAGACATAGGAGTCATCTGCTCTGTCCTGTTTATCCACCAGACCGACCGTAATCTCGGCGGCATAGGCCGGTGATTGAGTACCTCCGAAACCGCCGCTGCTGGACTGGCCCACGGTGGTGATCAGGTTGGTCACTTCCGGCTTGGTGCGCAGAAAGGCTTCGGTCTCCCGGGCCATCTGATTGGTTTGCTCAATGGAGGCATCCTTCGGTAGCTCGATCTGTACCAGGAATTGCCCCCGGTCACTTTTCGGGAAGAAGTCGGCACCAACATAGCCAGCTGCCACCAGGTAAAAAGAACTGAAGAATAAGACCGTTGCGGCAAGCAGTGTCAAAAAGCGATGTTTCAACGACCATTCCAGAATACCGGTCATCCAGTGCGTGAAGGCCGTCAGTCGCCGCTCGAACCAAAGAATGAATTTTCCGCCGATATTCTTTCCGCTGATGTGTTCCAGCTTACCGAAACGGGACGATAGCCAGGGAACAATGGTAAAGGAAGCCAGCAAGGACAGAGATGTGGCGATGATCACCGTCATACAGAACTGACGCAGGATGTCGGACACCAGACCCGAACTCAGGGCTACCGGAAAGAATACCGCAATGATCACCAGCGTGATCGCCGATACGGTAAAACCGATCTCCTTGGTGCCGTCGTAGGCGGCGCGTACCCGGTTCTTACCCATCTCCATGTGGCGATAAATGTTTTCCAGCACCACAATGGCGTCATCCACCAGGATACCCACCACGAGCGACAGCCCCAGCAAACTCATCAGGTTCAGCGTATATCCCAGCATATTGATCCCGATAAAAGTAGCGATCAGCGAGGCTGGGATAGAGACCATGACAATGAAAGAGTTCCGGATACTGTGCAGGAACAACAACATCACCACAGCTACCAGCACTACCGCCAGCAGGAGATCGTGGATTACACCTTCTGCCGATTCCAGGGTATAGGTGGAGCTGTCGTTAGCAATGGCCAGTTTCAATCCTTCGGCTGAATAACTGTCTTCCAAAGTGTGGATGACTTCCTGTACGTCCTCACTTACCGCTACGGCGTTGGCATCCGATTGTTTGATGATCTGCACAACAATGGAAGATTGCTGGTTGAAACGGGCCAGTTTCTCTACATCCTTTTCACTATCCTGTACGTCGGCAATATCTCCTAAGCGGATCTGTACGTCTCCCTGTTGGGAAATGACGATATTACGCAATTCATCTACATTGCGGTATTTCCCGGACAAACGGATGAGCTCGTTCTGGTCGCGCGTCTCTACCCGGCCGGTGGGGAAGTCCAGGTTGGAGCTGACGATCATTTGCTGTACCTGTAGGATGGATAGCCCGTAAGCCTGTAGCTTTTCGGCATCCAGATTGACCTGGATCTCTCTTTCCCGGCCGCCGATCAGGCTGACCTGTGCTACGCCCTCGATGCGGGAAAGCTGTGGTGAGATCCGTTTATCCATCAGGTCATAGAAGCTTTTACTGTCCATCTCGGCGGTAGCCGACAGGGTCATGATCGGTAGATCGTCCAGTGAGAATTTATTCAGTGACGGAGGGTCTGTATCGTCGGGCAATTGGTTCAATATAGCATTGACCTTCCGCTGGGCTTCATTCAATGCGTAGTCCACATCCGCACCGGTTTTAAGTGTGACCACTACAACCGATACACTTTCAAACGAAGTAGCTTCCAGCTTTTTGATGTTCTCCATGGAAGCAACGGCATCTTCGATGGTCTTGGTAACGGTATTTTCCACTTCACTGGGGGAAGCACCCGGATAGATGGTGGTAATGGAAAGTACCGGAGGCGAGAACTTGGGCAACAGCTCATAGTTCAGCGCCTGATAGGATAACAGGCCGGCCAGGGTCAGCACCGTGAACAGCACGATGATCATGGTTGGCCGCTTGATGGATATTTCTGCTAATTTCATAGTCTTTTTCGTTAATGGGTCAGTTGTCTGGGGAGGGCGGTTTGGATGTTGAGACTTTTGGATTTTTGGATGTTTGGACTTTTGGATGTTTGGGCTTTTGGATTTTTGGACGTTTGGACTTTTGGATTTTTGGACCACAAATGATAGATCCTATAATCCCAACATCCCATAATCCCAACTTCCCAACGTCCCACAATCTCACAATCCCAACCCATATGACAACTAAAAATCATTTACTTCACCGGAGTCACCTTCGTCCCGTCCGATAAATTAACCTGTCCGCTGGTGATCAGGATATCACCTTCCTGCAGGCCGGCCAGTACTTCCACCTGATCCTCGATAATACGACCGGAGGTCACCTTGTGGATACTAGCCGTGCTGTCGGCACTCATCATAAATACCTGATTGGCACTAACGCCTCCAACGAAAGCCGTACGCGGCACCAGGATCGCCATTTGTGTTTCCTCATTTTCGAAAGAAGCGGTACCGTACATACCGGCTTTAAGATCTTTGGCGGCATTATTGCTCACTTCAATCTCTACCGGGAAGTTGAGGCTTTGATCAGCCTTGGGAGAAATGAAGGAAACCCGTCCGCTAAACTCTTTGTCGGGAAAAACACTGGCCGTTACTTTTACCTGATCTCCGGTTTTGAGCTGGATCACCTGTGCTTCACTGACCGCTACTTTCAACTTCAGTTGAGCGACGTTGACGATCTCGAACATGGTCGTGCCGGGAGACAATACAGAGCCCGGCTCTACCTTCCGGTCGGCGATAATGCCGCTGATGGAAGAACGGATCGTTGCATCACCGATATTGATGTTGATTTGGTCGATTCTGGATTTGGCGTTCTCTACAGCCAGCCGGGCCTGTGCCAGTTGCTGCTCGGTGATACCGCCGGTAGTATAAGCGCTTTCGTAGCGCTCCAGGTCTTTTTGGGCATTTTGGTAAATAGCCTGTGCATTTTGCAGGTCTACATTCAACTGATCGACGCGAATGGTGGCCAGTACCTGACCTGCCCGCACAGCATCACCTTCCTTAACCATAACCTTGACCACTCTTCCCGATTTTTCGGAAGAGAAATTCAGCTCCTGGGAAGGTATGAAGTTGCCGTTCACACTGAATCCGAGATCAAGCGGCTTTTTACCAACGATCTCTGTACGAACCAGCACGGTATTATTTTCTTCAGCTACAATCGCTGTTTTTGCATCATTCTCCGCTTTATTCTCTTCCAGAACGAAAGCGATCCCGGCTAAAACTCCGGCGAGAATTACGATCCAGAGCAGCGCTTTGAAAAACTTTTTCATATAGATCATTTTTTATAGTGGTCAGTTATTCAGTAGTCAGTGGTCAGTTGTTTCGGTTGTAACTTATGATCGACTAAGTAGTTGTGGTTTTACCAAGTGGACGTTCCGATATCATCAATTGCGTGTTGTCATTTCCTATTTCTTCCTGCCAGCACAACTGACGACGGATCACTGACGACTGCCGACTAGTTTAACAGAGACTTTAAGTTTCCTTGTGATTTAATCAATTGAATTTCCGCCAGCCGGTAATCCAGCAGCGAAGTGGCATAATTATTCTGGGCCTGTGTCAGCGTATTCTGCGCATCCAGCAGGTCCGTCAGGGTTGCCAGACCATTGTGATAATTGTTTTCGGTATTTTCGTACACCTGTTTGGCCAGGTCTACGTTCTCCTGCTGGCTTTCCAGGGTCAGTTGGGTATTGTAGATCTGAGTCCGGGCATTGGCGTCGGCCAGTTCCAGTTGTTGTGCGGTACGCCGCAGTTGCAGGGCATTCTTTTGAATACTCACTTCGGCCTGATCCAAACGGGCGCGGGTGGCATTGCCATTATATATAGGCACGCGGAGGTTAAGTCCAATGCTGCCGAAGCCGAACCAGTTGGCTCCGTTATCCTGGCCGCGGAACAGTATGAACTTGTCGCTGACCCCCATGACGGAATAGTTGCCGGAAAACGACAGGGTAGGGTAGTAGGCAGCTTTGTAGGCCTCCTTCTGGTACTTGAGCAGATCGGCTTGTTGCTCCAAAACTTTGTAAGACAGCCGATTGCTGAAATCGGCCTGGGTGCTCACGTTGGCCACAGCTACCCGTTGTTCGATCTCATCAAAAGCAGCATCCGGTAGTTCGATCTCCATTTCCTGCGGCATGCCCATGAAAAATTTCAGCTGATTCTCCAGTTGCTCGATGGCATTGAGCAGTTGCCGGCGCTGTGTTTTCAGATTGGAAATTCCAACGGTGGTGCGGTCCAGGTCGATCTTCCGGGCCAGGCCGTTCTGCAGCAGGTTGTTGATGATGTCGTAGGTCTTTTGTGAGTTGACCAGGTTGGAATCGATCACTTCCAGTTTCTGGCGTTGCACCAGTACCTGATAGTAACTGTTGGCTACCAGCTCGATGATCTGTTCTTCCGCCAGATCGTAGCTGAGCTTGTAAAAGTCCTGCGTGGCGCGACTGGCCTTCAGGGCGGTGAAAACCGACTGGTCATAAATAGTTTGGCTGACGTTCAGGCTCGCATTGGCCGACCAGGTAGTACCCATCTCAATGGCTACTGTTTCACCGGGCTGACCGGCAAGGGCACCGTCCAGGATAAAGCGCTGCTTTTTGTACTGATCCGTCAGGCTTCCGTTGGCAGTTACCTGCGGCAATGCCCGCGCTTTGGTCTCGGCGATCTGGTAATCTCCGTTGGCTACATCGAGTGCTGCGGAACGCAGGTCGATGCTGTGTTGCAATGCGTAATTGAGTGCGTCTTTCAGGCTGAGCGTTTGGATCTGTGCCCGGCCTAAAGTGGTGGTCATTAATAGGCCCGCCAGCAGTAACAGCAGTGCCGGCGTTTTTAATCCATTCATATGTAGTCTATTTGGTATTACAAACTGGTGGAACCATCCCGGAATTCGAAATTTAATTTTCGTCTTTTCGGTAATGCCTTCCATTTACTTTTGTGTTTGAATAATTTGTTTAACAAAAATGTCAAATCAATGGCAAAAAAATAGCAAGTGACGTTGACCTTAATCTTTAAAGATCATGGAAAGAATGATCTCTTTACGCTCTTCGATGAGTTTTTGTTACTCTTCATCCGACAGGTTCATCAATCGCTTGTACATGGGTTTCATAACAATGGGGAAAGAAAGTAGGGACACCAGATTCCACACAAAGTGAACCGGATTCATCCTGGTGATAGTTCCCTTATCCATCTCTTTTTTGATGACCTCAAAAAATTTATTGATATCGTTATGGGCGTGCTCTTCGTGTTCCTGATCGAACTCATTCTTTTCCAGTTTTTCGTTCATTCGAGCCACCATATAAGTCTCCAGATAGGGATAAGCTATGGCCTCGGACAGGTAGATCCCGATAAACTGCTCGACCTTTTCCCGAAAGGACAGATCAGATTGGAAGACGAATTTCATTTTCTTTTTGAAATGCATCCGCGCATCCAGCAATACCAGGTCAAAAAGTTTATTACGGGACCGGAAATAGTAATTGAGCAGGGTGCGGTTGACGCCAGCAGCATCCGCGATCTCCTGCGTGGTAGCATTAAACCGGCCTTCGACAAAGAACAGTCGCTTTGCGGCTTGTTTAATGACCTCTTCGGTTTCCGTGTCTTTCTTTATCATGTTTAACTTTGTGTTTAACAATTTTGTCAAACATAAATGTTAGACGTATTGTTGTGCATGAGGTCAGCTTTTTTTGAATTTTTTTTGCGGAATTTATCGGGAGGTGGAAGATGAATGATTAACGGGTTGACTATTAATTAGATATGGGTTTTAACCTTTGACGTTACACTCTCTGGATATTTTTATTTGGGAATACAAACACTACAGCCAGGTCGGGCACTTTCTATGGGCCATCCTATTGCATTAGGAAATGCTTATCCTGAGCTTTATCTTTCTCCTTTCTTCACCCGACTGTAAAGAACATGAATATAAATGCTCTGCCTGGCTACCTCAAACAATGGGGCTTCTGGATCCTTTTAACCATTGGCCCGCTGCTAATGACATCCGGCCCGCTCAGTGCACAACGTGAAACTGAAAAAAACGGATTTCCACTTATTATCAGCCTGTTTACGGAATCGGTAGGTTTACCGGACTTCCACGATACGTTCAAAAATTTGAACTGGGGTTTTCTTGTGGGTACGGAATATCACTATTCCCGGGATCACTCTCAGCTTTGGCTGCAAACCATCAACCTGGGTTATTACCGGCATCCGGGATGGCAGCAGAGGATCTATTTGAGTTCCGAGCTGAGATATCGAAAACATTTCGGGCACCTCTTCGCCGATTCTGGGCGTGGGATTAGGCGTTGATGCGGGGCGGATGACGTTTTTTTCCCGGTACGAAGCTTTTGGCGAAATGCCTTTCAATTACGGAGGATCGCCCATACTTCCGCATCGGGCCCTGCATTTGGGTACCCGCTTTACTCCTTTCCCATAATTGTTCGCATTCCGTGTTTTCCCCTCATTATTTAAAGTCATAATGACATCAAACCATACCAAATGAAAAAGTACCTAATCATCCTTTGTAGCCTTATACTGGCTACTGCCTGTCAAAAAGAGATCCTGATCCCAGAGCCCGAACCGGAAGAAGATCAGAGTTATACCGATCATATTCGGCATACGGAATATTCAACACAACTGGAAAATTACCGGATGACAACGCATGCCCCCGGAGCGGTTTTACTTATTTCCCGACAAGGCGAACCACTGTGGGTGGGCGCGGCCGGAAAATCCAATCTGGCACATCAAATCTCCATGCACACCGGAGCTGGGATAGGGTACGGAAAGAATGGCAGTATAGCCGGTACCGAAGCCAATGTCGTCTACTTTCCGGAGAGCGGTAATCTGTTTGTACTTTATAAAAATAACGGGAACGGCTCCGATAAGTCTTTTTGGACCAGTTTATGCAATGAGCGTCTGTGCAGAAAGTTTCTGAAGATTAATAATGCCCGGTCATCAAAATACTTCTCTCACCTTACTATTTTTGCCGATCCATTTGAACATTCTGTAAAAGACTAAGAACATGGCTTACGACCTGACGTCCTATCAAACCGGCAAAATGGCATTTGATGTGAAGATTGACGGACATACTACCCGGATCGATTCGGCCGGACCTGACGGAGAAGATACCGGCCCATCCCCGAAAAAACTATTGCTGGGCACTTTGGCCGCCTGTACCGGGATGGATGTCGTCTCCCTGCTGAATAAAATGCGGGTACCCTTCTCCGATTTCTCAATTCAGACTAAAGCGGATCTGACGGAAGAACATCCCAAAGTATTCACCATTGTAGAGCTGATCTATCGGATCAAAATAGAAGAGGAACGGCATCAGCCTAAAGTGGAAAAAGCGGTGAAAATGTCCAAGGAAAGATATTGCGGTATTTCGGCTATGCTGGCCAAGAACAGCCCGATCGAATACCGTATTGAATATCTGTAGACTATCAATGGGGTTGTGTACTTTCTACACAACCCCATCAGAATATCACTCGAAGAACGGCATCCCCTGCGTAGCATATTTACGCATACCTTCCTCGTTGATCTCTACTCCGATACCCGGTTTTTCCGATAAGGTGATAAAACCATCTTCGATCTTCGGACCATCATAGTCGACAATCTCATCGAACATCGGGTTGGTATGGAAATAGATCTGCCATTCCAGGATCATGAAGTTGGGCACGGAGGCACATACGTGGGCCGACGCCATCGCACCCAGGTAGGATGCTACCATATGTGGCGCAAACGGGACATAATACAGATTGGCCAGGTTGGCGATCCGTTGCCCTTCTCCCAACCCACCGACCTTCTGCAGGTCGGGCATGATAATGTCTACCGCGCCTTTTTCCAGCATTTCGCGGAAACCGTAAGCCAGATAGACGTTCTCCCCGGCGCAGATGGGAGTGCTGGTGGAATCGGTGATCTTCTTGTAAGCATCGATGTTCTCTGCCGGTATGGGCTCTTCCAGCCACATGAGATTGAGCGGTTCAAGCATTTTGGCTATCCGTTCACCCGTGGTTGTATCGTAGCGGCCGTGCATATCGGCGCAGATATCGATGTTAGGTCCTACGGCCTCACGGGCTGCAGCGATCTGGTCGTACATCCGTTGTAGTTCTGCCGGACCGGCCGTCCAGTTATAGCGGTCGTACTTATTGGGATCGTTGGCCTGATCCAGGTCGAATTTAATGGCCGTAAAGCCCATTTCCTTGGCATTGCTGGCATTCTCGGCAAAATCTTCCGGCCCGGGGAGCCGATTCTGGTATAATGCCGTATCACAATACACCCGAACCTTATCCCGGAATTTCCCACCCAGCAACTGATAAACGGGCAACCCGAGCGCCTTACCTGTGAGATCCCACAAAGCAGCCTCTATAGCCGACAGAACAGCCACATACATACCCGCCTGTGCACCACCGAAAACGCCCGCCCGGCGGATATCTTCGAATAGCCGGTGTACGTTCAGCGGGTTCTTATCCTTCAGGAACCACTGAAAACGCTTCACCAGATGATAGGTACCCGGAACGGCATCCACGCCTTCCCCGCAGCCCCAGATATCCTGATTGGTATAGATCTTTACAAAGAGCCCGCTGCCGCCGCGGATGAAGCCACACTTCACCTCAGTGATCTTCAGGTCGGCGGGGGAGGAGTACAGCGAAGTCTTTTCCACCGCAGCTTGGAGGCCGCTACCGAAGGGGGCTGCTGCCGCCATTGCTGCCGCCAGGGCGCCTTTTCTAAGAAAGTTACGTCTGTTGTTGGTTGTCATCGTTTTGTTTTGAAAGTTAAATGTTACATAGATACATCACCATGTTCTCGTCTTCAGGTAAGCCTGTATCTGTTCCTTTGGCACGGGTAGTTCATCGATGTGATCGTTCAGCCACTGAGAGAAATCCTTTTCGATCTCATCC
>JAGQXH010000268.1 GCA_020436695.1 Lewinella sp.
TCCGCCGATCAGCATGCCGCTCACCATGAGCCAGATCCAGTCAGTAGTACTTAGGGTAGGCAGGGTGTCCAGCATCCTTTTTGCACAAAGGAAAGCAATTTTTTATTATCAGGCACTCGGCACCAAAAACCAATCAATTATTCTTTTTCTTCTTTTTGAAAGGATTAAACTTCTCCAACTGATCCTTAATCTGATCCGTAGTCTTGGTAGTATCCTTTTTAAGCAGATCATCCAGGAATTTCTGGGCGGTAGTGTCTTTAACCTGATCCTTAATGGTGCCGATCGCCTGATCCTTGGCTTTATTCAGTCCCTTTTCGGCGGCTATTTTGACAGAATCCACCGCAGCGTCTACTTTAGACTGGACCATAGCTTCAGCAGCATCCTTTTTTTCCTGAATCTGTTGTTCCAGCTTTTCTTTCTGCTCGTCGATCTCCTGCTGAACAGTTGCTTTGGCGGCATCGCTCAACGACTGGCTGCCGTCTCCTTCCAGCAACTGGTATTTGACGGAAGGATCGGTCATCGTACCCCCCAGATTGATGCCTACGTTGACAAATTCACTTTTGGCAATATTAAGCCCCAACTTATTGGCCTCCGAGGTGAGTTTATCCAGCGCGTTGCCGGCTGCCTGCCCGATACCGCTTCTTTCCAGCATTTCGCGGGGGATTTTGGCCTGGATGCGGTAATCCATAGATTGGTTCAGACCATGACTGCCACTGATGGTCATGGCAATTCCCTTGATATTCACATCAAACGGTTTAACCGCAACCACGCCGTTCTCGATGGTGAACCAGGTTTTGATATCGTCCAACTGGATCTTATCGGTCAGTTCCTGGATATTCAGGGCATTACCCACGGCCTTGAACGGTTTGAAATCAGCCAGAAAACTATTAATGGTTTCCAGGAAACCCTGTGCATTGATCGTTTCCAATTTAGGCATCATATCCTGGCCCAGTTCTCCCTCCAGGATCAGAGATGAGGAAAGATCTCCGGTGATAAATTTCCCAATCGGGGCCAGCGCGGCGTAGCTGTTAAACGTTTTGAATGTTTCGGTGAAATTCAGCTTGTTGAGGTTGTATTTAAGTGCAAAAGTAGGATGCGCCTCATCTTCCGTATTATAGCTGCCGCTCAATCCGATATCGCCACCCAACCCGCGGGCAGTTGCGTCTTCCAGTACGGCATTTCCGTCGCCCAAATAAAGTTTACCGACTACATTGTTGAGGGTAAGATTGGTATATAACACTCTGTCGACTTCCGTCAGAATGGTCATTTTTATATTCTTGGGGATCAGCATCAATTCATAGGATCCGGTCTCATCGGCAGTACTGGCGGCAGCCGTGGATTCGTCTTCAGACATGAAGGAGTTCAAGTTGAAGAGTTTCGACTTAACCGTGATCTCACCGCCCAGGATGCCTTCGTTGAAAACATAGTCGAACATGTTGGTGATCGTCCCGGTGCCCGCCATGTCACTGTCTTCAATAATGGTACTGAAGCTCTGCGCTTCCAGCCGGTTGGGCATCATACGACCTACCGCTTTTGTATTGGTCAGTTCGTATTCGTCGTAAAGAATGGAACCCACCTGGGCATCGATGTTAAAATCGAAACGATCAAATACTTCATAACTTTCAGACGTTTCAGCTTCATTGACTGCATTGGTAGTAGCGTCGGTCTCTTCTTCGCTGATCCACTCATTAGCATCGAAAGTGTTGGATCGCAGGATTACATCACCGCTCATGGTTTTATCCGGTGAGAAGTAGGCCAGTATATTGTTGATATTCCCGGAGGCGCGAAAATCGCTTTTGCCCAGTTGAGCATCCAGTTCGGAGATCACGACCTTTTGCGGCGTAAATTTGGCAACCGCACTTTTGATGGACGTGGGAGGTAAGCCCTCGGTCTCGTAACGGAAATCCCGCATGCTGAGATCTCCACTCATATTGATGCGGTCATACTGTTCCTTTTCCATATAGGAATAGCGGGTATCCAGGCTCATGTCAGCTTTGATTACCCCGGCCAGCACATCAATTCCCTCCATGGGGTAGGCCTTGATCAGATCGGCCAGATCAATAGTACCTTCTGCTCCGGCTTTAACCGCAGGATCAGAGATTGGATTTCTCAGGCTGAAATTGCCCCGAAATGGATTGTCCCCCAACTGCAAGCTAAAGCGGGGAACATCTACTTTCAGCTGATCAAAGTCACTACTTGGACTTTCTATCTCCGCTTTCGCAAAAATATCGTCAATGGACATCGGCAAGTCGGGATACTTCACGCGGCCGTTGGCTACGTCCAGCAATATTTTGAAGGAGGGATATTCTTCGCGTTCGCTATTGAAAGTGCCTTTTACTTCGCCGTTCAATACAAAGGCACCGTCTACCTGCACATCTTCATAGCCGGCGATATAGGCATTGGGGATCAGACTGAACAGATCTTTGAAATTGTTTTGCGGCGAGTTGAAAGTCAGATCCAGAAGGATGTCATCATCTTTCATCTGAATGGAACCGTCGGCATTCAGGAGCAGGTCATTGACTTTGAGTGCATTGTCTTTCAAGGTATAAAGACTCTCGGTCTGTTTGATATTAAAAATGGCATCCAGGGTGGTATGGGCCGCTTTCAGATAGGGAATGCCTGCCTGACTGACGGTGAGTCCTGCGATATCTGTTTCGGTGTCCAGATCGAACTCATCCAGGGTAAAATTACCGGAGCCGCTGTGGTTGATATTGTCGGCCAGCACATAAGTATCGGCACTGCGGTCGTCATAAATGAACGTTCCCTTGGTAATGCTATATTCATCCAGCTGGATGACCATGCCGCTGTAATCGGTCTCACTGGCCGTTTCCTCGATGCGTTCATCGGTCGGTACGGCAATATCGTAGTTGGCACTACCGTCGGCCAGTACCAGGATATTGACATTGGGCTCTTCCAGATGAATGCTGTTAATACCGATGGTGCCGCTACCCTTGATGACGGACATCAGATCCAGGCCGAAACTCAGTTCTTTGCCGTTGGCCAGGGGAATACCCTCAAATTGGTCGATGCCATCTACGGTAAAGTTTTGCAGACTCAGGTTCAGGTCCGGGAAACTGCGTAATAGCGACAGATCCAGGGTTTCAAAATCCACTTTGGCCCGGACGTTCTTATTGATCTCCTGTTTAGTCAGCGCGATCAGGTCGTCCTTAAAAATAATAGGCAACAAAATAGCTGCACCAACGATCAATACGATCAAAACAAAAATACCTATCAAAATGCGTTTAACGATCTTCATGATGTTTATTTGCTTTTGTTCACGGAAGCCGCTTACAGGCGCCCGCTCTATGGTCTTGAAGAACTGAAAATCAATGTTGCTAATGAAGCATAAGAAGTCATCACACATTAAAACGGATCAAAACTTCTCTGCTTGCATTCCTTCCTTTTTCCAAACACAATTCCTCTTTATTTAACGTTTGCCGATTCAAATTGATTTTAAAAGCTAATCTTTCTTGTTGAATCCGCCAATCCTCTTATTTTTGTCCGGATAAAGATTTGTAATACAACCCCCAAAGGTCTCTCATTTGTTGGATGAACAAAAGGTTTTTCTTACATAAATATCAGAGACATATTAATTTTTTTTTAACGATTAATACCTGGCAAAAATATGCCGTCAACTGAAGTATCGTACGAACTCCTCGAAACATTAGAGAGCCTGGAAATTTTCCATCAAACGAACAAGAACACCCCCTGGCTGGCCTTTGATACTGAATTTGTGGGCGAAAAGCGCTACTACACGCTGCTGTGCCTGATACAGGTGACTACCGAAAATGGGGTTTATCTCATTGACCCAATTAAAATTAGCAATTTAGATCCATTCCTTCAATTGATCGAGGATCCAAATATCGTCAAGATCACTCACGCGGGGGATAATGATTACCGCTTGTTGAATACTGCTTTCGGCACGGTGCCCCAAAATGTATTCGATACACAGGTAGCAGCGGGTTTCATGGGCTACCGGTATCCCATCTCTTTTCAGAATCTGGTGGAAGGCGAACTGAATATTCGCCTGAACAAAGGCTATGCGGTAGCCGATTGGGAATCGCGCCCCTTTCAGCGCAGACAGCTCACCTACGCATTGGACGATGTGATCCCACTCCATGATCTTTGGGTCCGGATCAGCGAGAAGCTAAAGGAAGATAACCGCCTGCACTGGGTCCGGGAAGAACTGACCACCTGGGAAACGCCCGAATTCTACGAAAGAGATCCCCACCACGAGTTGTTGTCCAGTAATCTTGTACGATCACTAAAGACCAAAGAACGTATCTTCCTGATGCGTTTGCTCACCTGGCGCAGAGAACAGGCTGAAGAAAAGGATTACTCCAAAGAGATGATCCTGCCCGGCAAGCTGATCAGTCATATCGTACGGGGAATTGCTTCCGGAAAGGATGCGTTGAAGAAAAACCGACGCATCCCGGACCGCTACACCGATCGCTACGGTAAACTATTCTTGCAGATGTATGTCGATGAGGTAGATGAATCGGAAAAAGAGGTGCTAGGCCGCCTGCCCTCCAAGCGCAACGGCGAGATCAACGACAACGATAAGATCGTACGTGACCTGCTTTATCTGTTGATACAGCACCGGGCTCAGACGGCTAATGTTGCTCCGGCACTGGTGATGCCCAAGAATATGCTGGAGAAGATGAAATCAGACCCGGACCTGAAAGCTCTTATTATCGATGGCGGCTGGCGGAGGGAAATGCTGGGAGATACCATCGTCCACTGGATCGAAAACATCAACGAACTGGAACTGGATATAGAAGATGGTAAAATCGGCCTGAATGTCCCCAAAAAGTGATACGGTTTTATCGGTTAGAGATCTGCTCACGATCTTTCCTGTAGAAGAAGGTACCGTAAGGGCCGTAGATGGTATAAGTTTTGATCTACAGGCCGGAGAAACACTGGGCATTGTTGGTGAATCCGGCTCCGGCAAATCAGTGACTGCCTTATCGATCATGCAACTGGTACCGAAACCGGGCGCAGTATCTGCCGGGAGCATTCTCTACCATTCTTCAGAAGTGGGAGACATGCTCGACCTGACGAAAATGGGGCCTTCGGAGATGCAGCGTATTCGTGGGAAGCGCATATCCATGATCTTTCAGGAACCAATGACCTCACTCAATCCTCTATTGCGATGCGGCGAACAGATCGCCGAAAGTATGCGGCTGCATCTTGGATTGAAAGGTACAGAACTGCAAGATGAAGTGATACACTGGCTGGAGAGGGTGCAACTCCAGGATCCGTCCCGTATCTATCAGGCTTACCCGCACCAATTATCCGGCGGTCAAAAACAGCGGGTGATGATCGCCATGGCTTTGTGCAGCCGTCCGGATATCCTCATTGCCGATGAACCTACCACAGCATTGGACGTCACCGTTCAGCGGGCTATTCTCGAACTGATCGATGAATTGAAAAAAGAGCTGGGCACTGCCGTGATCTTTATTACCCATGATCTGGGCGTAATCAGCCACATCGCCGACCGGAGCCTGGTGATGTATCAAGGCAAGATCGTGGAGACGGGAACGATCCGGGAATTATTCAGTCAACCTAAACACCCTTATACTCAGGGCCTGATCGCCTGTCGCCCACCACTGGACCACCGGCTGACCCGCCTTCCGGTCATTACGGATTTCTTGAATGATATTCCAGATGAAAGATCGTCAACTTTCAAAGCAGTACGCATTTCCGAGGAAGACAGCCGTCGTCGACTGGAGCAGCTCAGGCAGCAACCACCGCTGCTGGAAGTAGACCACCTGCGCACCTGGTATGCGGCCAAAACCAATTTTTGGGGCAAAGCCACCGCTTATGTAAAAGCAGTGGAAGATGTCAGTTTCCAGGTGTTCCCGGGGGAAACCCTGGGATTGGTTGGAGAATCCGGCTGTGGCAAAACGACGCTGGGAAGAAGTATCCTACGTTTGGTTGAACCCGTTTCCGGAGCCATTACCTATAATGAACAATCGGTGATGGATGCCGATGAAGACGCATTGAAGCGACTACGCAAAGATATGCAGATCATTTTCCAGGATCCCTACGCTTCCCTTAATCCGCGGATGATGGTGGGTAGCGCCATCATGGAACCGATGCAGGTGTATGGGATCGGGAACAATGCCGCAGAAAGGAAGGCAAAGACACTGGAACTGTTGGAGCAGGTAGGTCTATTGCCGGAACATTTTTATCGGTATCCGCACGAATTTTCCGGTGGTCAGCGGCAACGGATCTGCATTGCCCGTGCACTGGCGGTCGATCCGCGGTTTATCGTTTGTGATGAACCGGTCTCAGCGCTTGATGTCTCTGTGCAGGCACAGGTACTCAATCTTTTACAGGCGCTTCGGGAAGAGCACGGCCTCACTTATATCTTCATTTCTCACGATCTATCCGTTGTCAAATTTATGAGCGACCGTATTCTGGTGATGAAAGATGGCGGGATCGTTGAATCGGGCGTGGCGGATGATATTTACCGGCAGCCTAAGGAGGAATATACCAAAGAGTTGATCGCAGCTATTCTTTGATGTTACGATTTTATGATGCTGCGATACTGTGATGGGGTGGTGTGCAGTGGACTGGGAGCATATCACTGCACCACGAGTTTTAATGCTTTGATGCTGTAATTCTAGGATACTGTGATGGGGTAGTGCAGAGGACAGGGAGTGAATCACTGCACCACGAGGTCAAATGTTTTGATGTTGTAATACATAGGATGCTATGATGGGGTAGTGTGCAGTAGATAGGGAGTGGATCACTGCACCACGAGGTCAAATGTTTTGATGTTGTAATTCTAGGATGCTGTGATAGGGTAATATGCAGCGGACAGGGAGTGAATCATTGCACCACGAGATCTAATGGGAGTGTCCAATCGACTGTTTCTCCTTCTTGTTGAATTGCAATTAAAATATTGATTTTCAATAATTTAATTAGATCGTGAGCACATTAAAACACGAACACATGCACACTCTATTGAGCCATTACATATGTTGTTAATCATCATGACCAGATTGACTGAAAAACAAATGCCGCTATTATCTGAGATCGGTACCCGAACAATTTGCAGAATTATCTTCCATCGCAGCATCACAACATCCCAGTATCACAACATCAATAAAGATCATCCTCCCGCATCTTCAAATACTTTCTTACCACATAATAGGTACTGGCCATACTGATGGCAACGCCTAGCAGAACCAGCGCGGAAAAAAGCAGAATAAAGCCTGTGATGTCTTCTACCTGTTGCAGCTCCGGCAGTCGGTTCTGAGCCCAGCTGAGTAAGAGGATCAGGGCTCCGATGGCGATGGCAGCGCTCAGCAGGCCGTGTCGAAGTGAACGGAGCAGGTAAGGGCGACTGATAAACTCCCAGGAGGCACCCACCAGTTCCATATTTCTGATGATAAAGCGGTTAGAGTAAAGAGCGAGCCGTATAGTATTGTGGATCAGTGTAATAGCCACTCCGATGAAGAACAACCCGGCGATCAGTGCAACCAGTCCGACCCGGTTAATATTACCACCTACTTCCTCCACCAGCGTTTCCTGGTAGTACACACCGCTGACCACCGGTTCGCGCTCCAGGCGGATGCGGATGCGTTCCAGACTGTCCGGATGTACATAATCGGCACGTACATTGAAAGTAAGGATATCGTAGAATGGATTGGGCAGGTCCAGTTTAAGGAAATCTTCGCCAAACGTCTCCGCCATATCCTGTGCTGCTTCTTCCCGGCTGATGAAAGCTACTGATTCCGGTTTGACGAAATGACTGCTTTCCAGCCGGAACTGCAAACCGGAAATGGCGTCGGTGTCCGTCCCTTCCTGTAATTCTACCAGTACATTGATACGCTCCTTAAAGACGGTGATCAGACGGTTGGCCTGGATGGCGATCAGTCCGAAAAGCCCCAGCAGGAATAATACCAAAGCTACACTCAGTACTGCGTAGAAGTAGTTTGGTCGGGTACGCAGCTTCGATTCCATGTTTTGTTCGGCCATGCAGACAGTTTATTTTAACAGAGCAAAATTATAAAAATTAGTTACTTTGACTAAAACTCCTTAAAGTACAATGAAATTACCATTCCTATTTCTCCTGATATGCTATATACTCCAGCCGTTTTCTGCTTCCGCTCAAAAGTTCATCTATTTCGATAATCCATCATTTGAAGGTCCGCCGGCGGATGCTACGGTGCCGGTTGGCTGGCTGCCCTGTGAAGAGGAAACCACGCCGGATATCCTGCCTGGTTTTTGGGGTGTTTATCGCGAAGCTTCCGAAGGTACAACCTTTGTGGGGCTGATCACCCGGCACGACGGTACCTGGGAAAGTATTACCCAACGTTTAAGTAAACCTCTGGAACCCGAAGAATGTTACTCCTTCACCCTCGATCTGGCCCGTTCGGTCACCTACAATCAGTACAACCGACCGATCCGGCTGAAAATATGGGGCAGCGGCACCAAATGTGAAAAAAGGCAATTGCTTCTGGAAACCGATCTGATCCGCCATGCCAACTGGAAAACCTATGAGGTGGGGTTTTACCCAAAAGATAAGCTGAACTATATCATCTTCGAAGCCGCTTATCCGGAAGGCATCGATGCTTTACCTGGAAATATACTGATCGATAACTTAAGCCCGATCAAAAAATGCCCCCGGGCCTGAATATTATCAGATCGGAATTCATCTATGAATTTAAGCTAAAAGTGTTAAAATCCAGCAGGATCACTACTGTAAACTATTTTTTCGTTGATTCAACGAAAAAATAGTTATATCTTTCCCGTATGATAAGATTAAACGAACGGGAAGAACAGATCATGCAGGTACTCTGGCGGCTGAAACAGGCCTTCGTCAAGGAGATCCTCTCAGAGTTGCCGGAACCGAAACCACCCATCACCACGGTATCATCCGTGGTGCGTAAACTGGAATCTGAAGGCATCGTCGGCTACGAGGCTTTTGGAAAAACGCATCGCTACTTTCCCATATTAGAAAAGCAGGTTTACCGAAGATCTTTTTTTCAACGCATGCTGCAAAACTATTTCGGAGGGTCGCCGGAGCAATTGCTTTCCTTTTTTATGAATGAACAGGACCTCCCTCCGGAAGAGCTCGAGCAGTTGATGGAAAAGATCCGACAATCGGAAGAGGAACGAAAGAAAACCTAATTTTCTAAATCGCTTTCCGGCAGGATCGGAGACCGCTCTCCCTGATGTTTACGGTCTGAACCCGCCCCGAAAGCCGCATACCTAGTGTGCTATGAGCCTGACTCAATACCTTTTGGAATTCAGTATCTGCCTGGCCGTTTTCTACGCCTTATATTACTTTCTGTTGCGCCCGGAGACTTATTTTCAACTGAATCGTCTTTATCTATTGCTTACGCCGCTATTGGCAATGATCATCCCATTTCTGGATTGGCAACTTAATTCCACAACGAATACCGGCCAATGGGACAGGATCATCTATCCGCTCGTGACGGATATTCAGGAACAACAGTTTATTTTTTACGAAAATCTAAGTGCTCCTGCCAGTGACAGGTGGCAGTTTACTTATCTCGATCTGCTTTTGCTGATCTATGCCTGTGGTATGCTTTGGATGGCCGGTCGTCTGATGTACCGGACCTGGCGTTTGATGCGATTGATCGGGCAAAGCAGTCAGGAATCCAAAGAGGGATATACGGTCATTACTCCGGATGAAGCTATTCCTGCGGCCAGCTTTCTCAGTTACGTTTTTTGGCAGGACGGGCCACTTTCCCCGGAGCGCCAGCGGATATTGGAACATGAGTTGGTGCACGTACGCCAGTGGCACAGCCTGGATGTACTGCTCATGGAGGTTTGGGTGGCTGTAAAATGGTTTCATCCCATGATCTACTGGTATCGCAATAGTCTGCGCCTGACCCATGAATACATCGCCGATGCTTACGTGAGTGCGCGCAATGGTTCTCGCCTGGAATACGCCCGTTTATTGACTACTGCTCAGGCTACTGCTTCTTCTCATACTTTACTCCACCACTTTAATTCATCCATAAAAATGCGTTTGATGATGTTAGCTAAACAACCTAGTCGTACCTGGAAGTATTTGAAATTTTTAACAATACTGCCGGTCACGGCCCTACTGATGCTGTTCTTTTCTTTTAACCTAGCTGAAGAATTACCGGATGAGCTGGTAGATCCCCTGGCTAAAGCCGAACAGACTTTTAACGGTCTGGTCAATCAGGCGGTCTTACCCAAAACAATAACCGCTCCGGTCTCTTTTGTGGAAAAGGATTATAAACTCAAATGGGGCGACATAGAATGCAATT
>JAGQXH010000269.1 GCA_020436695.1 Lewinella sp.
CCTAGCTCGAAGCCATCGGCACTGAGTCGTAAATGCTGTATATTCGTGGTAAGGAACAAATTTACTTCTGTGGTTTGGAAAAGTGACCTTTGATTGGAAGTGAGATCTATCACTCCCCAGTCCGGGAGGTGGCTGGAAAATACAAGTTGATTGCCTGGGATGGGTTTTATGCAGGAAATGGTATTCTCGCCGGCGGTTATATCCGTATAGCTGCCGCGACCAGCCTCTGACCATTTCCGTATCTGAAACTGTAGATTTCCCTGGAGAACATTGTTCCGGAAAATCGGAATGTTCTTTCGGTAATACCCACCGGCCAAAAGATAAGCTCCGTCAGTTGAGTAAGCCACATGTATCAAATGATTATGGCGCACATCGGCTTCTGTATTATCCGGAGTAAATTCCAGGCTTAGATCATAAGCATTCAGTACCTGAACGACCGGACTATCTTCATAACCTACGGCCAGATGAGCTCCATCGGGTGAAAAACTCAATGAGAATGGCCAATTACCTACCGAAGTCTTGAGTTGTTTTAGCAATTTGAAGTTTTGGTCATACAGACGAATGTATCCGTCAATACAGGCAGTAGCTAGCCGGCCGCTCTTATCAAATGCTATACCGTAAGTATCATTATCATAATTCCGGTCGGCGAATACTTCTGTATAAGTGCTGCTTCGATAGACCTGGATTCCGCTACCCTTTCCCCGGCTCGCTGCCAAATAACGACCATCGGAGGAATACTCAAGGTCGAGGATCACCCCTTCCTGCCCCGGCACCCAATTGATCATTTGGCCGCTGGTTACATCAAAGATATAAATGGCGTGCTCTTTCTTTTGGCTATACCCGCCAATGGCTACCGTATTTCCATCCGGGCTAATGGCGGCAGCATTTAACTTACCAATGTTTTCAATGCCGATGGGAGGACGAAAGGTCCTTATCAGTTTACCAGTGGCAATGTCCCAAAGTTTGGCAGTTTTATCAAAGCTGGCCGTTAATAGATATCTCCCTTGCTGGTCAGTATCAATGTTGCGTATACTGGCATCATGCATAGGGAGGTCGAGTCGTAAAATGGGCTCAGTATCCGTAGTCTGAGCACTCAGCCAGATGCAAATGCCGGAAAGGAACAAAGTTAGTAAAGCTCTCATTTAAGCAGGGATTTATTCCATAGTAGTGATCGCCAATTGCGTTTCGGCAAAATAGGTTTTCTTCTTAAAACCACGTGTTTTGCGCAGGGCATCCGGAAGCCCGTCCCGGATCTCCGTATAGCCGTCATCCGACTCTATGGTAATGAGGGCCGGGAAGGTCTCGGACTGGGCAAAGAGATAAAGAGCTTCCTGACCGTAAGGCGGTGCTACTACGAAGCCGTCGCCAAGTTCAATATCCTGCCCGACCTGATCGGCCGTTATTTGCTGGTCGTCGTAGAAGAGAATAAGGCGGTCATCCGCCAGTTTGTAGATAACACGCACGCGGCAGGGCCGTGTCACGCGGTAGAACAGGCGCATGGTCTCTCCGTTCCGGAAATGGAGATCCTTACTTCCTTTATTGGTGGTAGCGCTGATATTGAGCGTGGCTGACTTGGTAACAGCAGGGGGCGAGGTCGGTTCTGAACTTTGCCGTGCCTGCACTGCAGGCTTTTCTTCCGTAGCTTCTGATCCGGAAGGGGGTGTGCTTGGTCCCTGTGAAATGGTCGTCGTATCGAAGACCGTAGTGATCGTGTCGCCGGTCTGATCTGCTTTTTCCAGCTCCTTTGGATCATCATTCTGTTTCCCCAAAAAATGTAACAGATTGAGACCGGTGATCTCGGCCAGTCCGGCCAGCAGGGCAATGGCAGAACTGATCCCGATCAGGATGTTCCTGGTACTCCGTTTCTTTTTGGCGAGATCTCCGGAAGGAAAGGATGGCGGCCGGCCGACCGCGTTGAGGAATTGCAGCAGATCGTGGTTGATATTGGCCAGGATAAGCCCGCTTTCGCTTTCGGATAGCAGGTTCAGCCGTTCCTTGCGTTGGTACTCGTACCAGCGGGCGGAGAGTTGGACCAGTTCACTCTGGGCATTCTGATGCAGGGTGTCACGAAGACTCTCCAATTGCTCCAGGGCGACTATCGTATTGCCCCGGGCGATCAGGTCCTGTATCGTTCTTTTTTCTGCAGCAGTCATGAAAGGGGTTTATACCAAAAGCAAATATACCCCCTATCGGTAATATGGCCTAATGTTTGGTTTAGGTATTTGGTGCCGGGCATCTGGTATCAGGGAACTGATTGCTAAAATCCGGCCATGCCCATCTCCATTTTTGCACTCAGCTCTGCATATGGAATATCCAGGACCTAATTATCAGTCGTATCCCGAAACAAAGGATCCAACTTCAAAGAATCTTTAAGTTGCTTGATCTCCGGCTTCTCCGGTTTCAGTGGCTTGGGCGGTTTGCCCATACTATCCCTTTTCAGGCGGGCTTCATTGATGAGGATGGAATCGGCCAGACGGCCGGCTTCGGTCAGCACCTTATCCCGGCACTGTTGCATGAAGATCTTCTTGTAGGTAGTCAGCTGTTGCTCTACCTGCTGCTCTACGAAGCTCTCCACGGCCAGCTGGTTTTCGTCCGGGCCGTTGTTGCAGGCAAACAGGAGTAGGGGGCTGACGGTGAACAGTAGACGGTAAACGGTGGACGGTAGGCGATGCATGGTATTTCCTTTCTTGATCATTGGGGGATAACGATACGTGAGCGGAGACGAGCTTCCTCTACCCGGCGTACGCGGATGATGGAATCCAGTGCAATTTGCAGGAGGCTATCGTGGGAGGCGGTGCACATACTGTCCCATTTCGGGCGCAGCACCTTGATCCTTTCGGTGTAGATGGTGTCGATGAGTTCCCGTTCGCGGGAGGTGAGTTTGATCCGGACGTTTTCCTGCTTTTTACAAGCCGGTGCCAGAAATAGTACCAGAAGAAGCAGAGGGAGTAGCCTATTCGACATCGAGTACCTTTTTTCGCAGTTCAAAGTTTTTGCCGAGGTACACTTTCCGTACCATTTCATCGGCGGCCAGTTCTTCGGCCGTACCGGCCTTCAGGATACTGCCCTCAAACATGAGATAAGCGCGATCGGTGATGGAGAGCGTCTCCTGCACGTTATGGTCGGTAATGAGAATACCGATGTTCCGGGTTTTCAGCTTGGCGACAATGTATTGAATGTCTTCCACGGCAATGGGGTCGATACCGGCAAAGGGTTCATCCAGGAGAATAAAACGAGGATTGGTGGCCAGTGCGCGGGCGATCTCCGTCCGGCGACGTTCACCACCCGAAAGCGTATCTCCCCGGCTTTTGCGCACTTTTTCCAGGCCGAATTCCTGGATCAGTTCTTCCAGCCGCCGTTTTTGTTCTTCCCGGCTGAGGTTGATCATTTCCAGCACGGCCTTAATGTTGTCTTCCACGCTCAGTTTCCGAAAAACAGAAGGCTCCTGTGGCAGATAGCCGATACCCTGACGGGCACGCATATACATGGGCAATTCCGTGATCACCTGATCATCGAGGAATACGTCACCGGCATTGGGCTTGATAAAGCCGACTACCATATAGAAAGTAGTGGTTTTACCCGCTCCGTTCGGGCCGAGTAGTCCGACGATCTCTCCCTGGTGTACTTCAATGGATACCCCTTTAACCACCTCTCTGCGGCCATAAGTCTTTCTCAATTCCTCACTTCGGAGGATCATATTTGTTGTTGTATCCATTACCTGTATTTTAATATCCCGGGCTGCAAAAATCCCGGATTTTTCCGGTAAGCAGTGCAGTCGGAGCGGATATTAACCCTTTATTCACTATATGAGCCATCAAAATTACGGAAAGCCTGCCCAACAGAAAAGCCCTTAACGAAATAAACCGTTAAGGGCTTTGGGATTCAATACATTTTACCCGATCCGGGTGATTAGGCCTGCTCGGTCAGTGCCGTATGTTCGCTGTAGCGAAGAATGTTGCGGATAGACTGAGCAGAGGGGCTGAACTTCACTTTGGGCAGTTGGCGATAAGCATCAGCCAGCGATTCGTAAGTTTCGCGAACTTCGATGTCCTCGTCGATCTTTTCTTCGATGGACAGGGTGTCGCAAACACCGGTTTCGTGGTACAGGTATTGAATTAACTGATTAGGTGTAAATTTTTGCTGCATAAAGGGCATTTTATTTTAGGAAATGTGTTCTGCTAAAAGTCACCTATAGAACAGCAAATAAAGGCTGCTTATTGTTTGCCCGTATGGTTTTTTTTGTTAAAGTCGCGGCGGGATCACTCTTCCGTTTCCAGCTCTTCGATCCGGCTTCTGTAGATAAATTTAGGAGTGGAACGATACAGCTTCCGGAAGAGGCTAAGTGCCTGTTTCCTGGCATCCTCATTCGTCGGGTCGATCCGGTACTTTTCAAAAAAGGCATTGGCGCGTTGATCGGGATCAAATTCTCCATCGAGGAGTTTGTCGAGGATATTCAGTGCCTGTGCGGTGTTGCCCCGCTGAAAGGTGGCACGGGCATCGAGCAGTTCTGCGTCGAAGAGCAGATCCGGATTGCCGAGATCGAGGGCAATTTTCAGGGCTTCCCGACGGACCGCTTCCAGTTGGTCTTCATCTCCCATTTCGATCAGTACTGAGCCTTTTTCTACCAGGCTTGCGCCCAATACGAGGCGGTTACTGATGGTGCGGGCAATACTGATGGCCCGGTTGTAGAAATGCAGCGAACGATCGTACTGGCGGGTATAGAAAAACACATCTCCCAGGGTATTCACTGCTTTGGCAATTCCTTTTTGATACCCCAGCTCTTCGCACAACATCAGGTTTTTCTGTAGGTATTCGATAGCACGGTGGAAGTTGCCTTTGAAACTGAGCAGCTCACCGATAAGCCCCAATGCAATGGCGATACCCTGCTTGTCTCCGAGCTCTTCACAGATGCTGAGGTCTTCTTCGAAATGCTCCATCGCCTGGTCATAATCGCCCTGACGCTCGTATACGCTGCCGATACAGCCGATGGCAATAGAGGTAAGCAGTTTATTACCCAGTTCCTCACTTAATTCCAGGCCCTTCCGGTAAGCCGTAAGGGCATTGCTGTAATCTCCTTTTTCGAAGAAGACGATGCCGAGATTGGTATAAAGCGTGGCCATACCCTGCTTGTCATTGCTGCGTTGTGCAATGGCCAGCTGCTTCCTCATCGCCTGGATGCCCTGATCGAAATTACCCTGATTCATGTAAGTGAGGCCGAGATTGGCCACGATCTGCGCACTATTGGCTGTACTGGTCTGAGCGTATCCCAGGTCGATACTTCGTTCGAAGTAATCACGAGCTTCTTCGTATTTTCCCTGCCGGAAGTTGAGATTGCCCAGATCGCCGTAAGCCCGGGCCATCCCAATGCGGTCTTCGATCGATTCGAAAAGCCCGGCAGAGGTTTGCAGATAGCTGATGGCCTTGGGATAGTTGCCCCGCAACATCAATAAACGCCCTAAACTATTGTTGGCCTGGCCCAGCAATAATACATCCCGCGATTTTTTGGCCAGCAGCAACGCCATTTCATAAGCCTGTTCGCAGGCTTCCCATTGACCGATCAATTCCAGAACTTTTCCTTTTTTGAGGTAGGTGGATATCTCATCGATCTGATCGGGCTGGCGCCCCAGTTTTTTCAGCAGCTTCTCATAGTACTCCAGCGCCTGCTGATTTTGAAAGTTGCGTCGGGCATAATCGGCTGCTTTGCGCAGGTATTCACAGGTTTTATCAAAGTCATCGGCCTGTTCGTAGTGAAACGCCAGGTCGACGTAGCGTTCTTCCAGGTTTTCGCGGTAGATGCGTTCAATGGCTTTGGCGATCAGCTCGTGCAACTGTTGCAGGCGGGTACGCAATTGCATACTGTACACTGCTTCCCGCAGCAGAGAATGGCGGAAGATATAGCGCAATTCGTTCATGGCCTGCCAGATCTTGCCTTTCTCTGCGGTTTTCACCTGTTCGTGCAGCAGGGCTACCGAATTGTCATTATTAAAGTCATCCTGGGCTTTCATCACTTCGGTCAGGATGGGGATCTCGAATTCCCGCCCGATCACGGCCGCCGCTTTTACCGTCTCCTTAACCAACTTGGAAAGCCGGTCGATACGGGCCGTCAAAATGGCATTGATGGAGTTGGATAACTTTACGTTGGTATCTTCGATGGTCCAGGCGCCGTCTTCTTTGAGCAGCAATTCGCTTTCCAAAAAGTATTCCAGCACCTGCTCCAGATAGAATGGATTATTGTTGGTGGTGCGCAACAGCAGTTTGAAAAAAGCATCACTTATCGGTCCTTCGAGTTTCAGTTCGGCAAAGGCTCTTACGGCTTTATCCTTTAACAGATTCAGGTTGATCTCCAGCCGGGGCAGAGGGCTGTTCAAGAGCGAGGTGGTGAAGAAATCCGGTTTTTCTCCCTCGTCCCGGTAGCGGGATGTGATCATGATAAAAACCGGGCGCCCCATGCTCAGACGCATGAGTTCGTGCAGTAATTCCAGTGAATTGTCGTCCAGCCAGTGCCCATCTTCTACTTCAATGAGTAGGGGTTGAAGCAAGGCCTCGGCCAGGAAGAGATTGGTGATCGCGGCAATGGTGTTTTGGTATCGACCTTTGGCATCCAGTAAGTCCCAAAGGGAATCAGTGTAATGAACGCCGGTCAGTGCCGCTAGTACGGTATGCGTTCGCTGGAGTTCTCTTTTGCAACGCAGGGCTTCTTCGATACCCAGGTCCTCCAGTTGTTGTTCCAGGATACGCAGCTTACTTTCAAAGTTGAAGCGGTTGTATTCTACGGGCTCTTCGGTTGACTGGGCAAAATAATTGCGCAGAAAATAGAGGAAGGCATTAAAGGGCTTGCGCAGGATCTGGTCGGCCTGACAGGAGAACCACAGGAAATGCTGATTTTCCTGCAAACGATGGCGGGCTTCGTAGGATAAACGACTTTTACCCACTCCGGCCTCTCCAAAAAGCGACAATACCCCTCCGGTTTTTTGCTCGAATATATGGTGGGCAAAACGGCAGATCTCTTCGAGTTCCTTTTCCCGGCCGACCATTTGCCCAATATAGGATTTCTGGCTGTCAAAATCCTTGCCGATCAGTTTGAATGTAGGAATATTGCCCTGTATACCTTTGTATTTAGTGTCTCCCTTGTGGAGGAATTTAAAAGAAGGATTGCGGCGAAGTTCATCATCCACCAGGATCTCACCCCAGTCGGCATAGGTCATCAGGCGGGCTGCCAGATTCACATGATTGCCTACAGCTGCGTACTGGCAGCGGTGGCGCCCGCCGATAAAGCCGGTATAGGCCATGCCGAATGTAATTCCTACCCGAAAGGCATGCAGCGTAATGTCGGTTTGCTTACGCACCTCCTCCCGGACGGAACTGACAAATTCCAGTGCCCGTTCGGTGGTATTCTCAAAAGTAATCGGTGCTCCGAAGAAAGCAACCATCACGGCACCCTTATCACCGAAGTCGATCTCTTTAAAATAGCCGGAAAAATTGTTGATCTGTTCCAGCACGAGGGTCGCAAAACGATCCATCAACTCATGGGTATCTATGCCCTGAAAAGAGATGAAGACTGAGGCTACCGTGCGGAATTCTCCTTCGGTCTGCAGATCCGGTATTTCCTCGGGCAGGAATCGTTCGTAGACCTCCAGCTTGGGTTGGGCGTATACTGCCTTGGGAATGGGAGCCTTACCCGCAGGTTTGGCTTCTAGCAGGCGGAAATACGCCAGGTCGACCGGTTCGAGCCCAAAGGAGTGTTCGCCGAGCAGTGCCGAAAAAGTACTGTCAATGACAATATCCTGATCGTCGGCTTTGGTCTGACAGATGGCACAGTTATCAATGGCCTGCCCGCGGAAGTAATAAGCTTTCTTGTTGCTGCCGACGATTCCCCATTCTACATCGCCGTAGGAGAGCCCGATCTTGATCCCGATGGTGAAATCGCCGAATTGATATTCCCGTTCACTGAAAAGGCTCCGGGCCCGGATGGCCGTAGCAATGATATCCTGAGCCCGTAACTGGCTGTTGCCTACCGGGAAAATTGCCGTAAATGCATCGCCGGCAAAGTAGGGAATGAAACCTCCGCGTACATATACGAGGTTGATAAGCGGTTCAAAAATATCATTCAGTACAATGGATAGCTGCTCGGCGCCGGCACTTCCTTCCTGCATCAGGGATTGGGTAAGCGGCGTAAACCCGGACAGGTCGATGAACATCGTATAGGCTTCCAGGTTCCCCCAGGTTTCCCCCTGAACAAACTTCTGTTGTATAAAGTATGGTATTAAATGCTTCACCTTTTCAATTAAATCCGACGCATACTTTCTTAGTAGTCTGACGGAAATAAATGAACCATTTTCTTTGAAAAGTTTTGAAAATTTCACACACCATCTCCTCATCGTCGATGGCTAAGTAAAATATTAAAAACCTGAAAATGGTTCATTTATTTTTTATCCGTCTCTTATTATTTCCTGAATGAGGTAAATACCGGTTTTGTGGCCAATTTTTTCCGATTGCTCTATTCCTTTATTGTTTTGGCTGGAGAATATTTAGCTTTGGCAATTATACGGAATTCACCAAGCCCGCCAATTCTACAGTCCTTTAGACAATCAATCATCTGTATAAAACCGAATTATGAAGAAGCTCTTTTTTCCCCTACTGTGTCTGCTGGCATGCCTATATGCCTGTAAGACCAACGAAGATCAATCACCAAAATCGCCGATCGTCTATCCCGAGACCACCAAGGTGGAGCATGTAGACACTTACCACGGTACTGAAGTTCCCGATCCCTACTATTGGCTGGAAGATGATATGTCGGAGGAGACTGCCAACTGGGTGGCGGCCGAGAACGAAGTGACCGATGCCTATCTGACGGGCATTCCTTTTCGGGATGCGTTAAAACACCGGCTGGAGGAACTCCTCGATTACGAAAGGATTACCGCTCCTTTCAAGGAAGGTGATCATGAATACTTCTATAAGAATGACGGCCTACAAAACCACAATGTACTTTATCGTACACCGGCCGGCCAAACCAATGCCGAAGCGGAAGTATTTCTGGATCCCAATACCTTTTCTGAAGACGGCACGGTGGGCCTGCGCGGGATTACCTTTACCAAAGACGGCTCCTTAGCAGCCTATATGATCACCGAAGGAGGATCTGACTGGCGCAAGATCATTGTAATCAATACCGGAACGAAAGAGATCATCGGTGACACGCTGATCGATGTGAAGTTCAGCGGCTTATCCTGGAAAGGTGATGAAGGATTTTACTACAGCAGCTATGACAATCCCAAGGAGACCAGCGAACTCTCCGCTAAAACACAACACCACAAACTTTACTATCATAAGCTCGGTACTCCTCAAAGTGAAGATGTGCTGGTCTACGGTGGTGAAAAGCAACCGAATCGCTACATTAACGGTAGTGTGACCGAAGACGGCAATTATCTGGTAGTTTCCGCAGCGCAAAACACCAGTGGCGGACAACTTTACGTAAAAGACCTTCGCCAGCCGAACGCAGATTTCATCCAGTTACAGGATGATTATTTTGCCCGCTGTACCTATGTCGATAATGAAGGGAGTACTTTTTATCTGTACACAAATATCGATGCGCCCAATTACCGGGTAGTAAAGGTAGACGTAAAGGCCCCAGCCCTTAGCAATTGGGTAGACGTCATTCCCGAATCAGAAAATGTCCTCCGGGTCAGTTCCGGTGGCGGCAAGCTGTTCGGCAGTTATCTGGTAGATGCCAAAACCGCGATCAAGCAGTTTGACATGGACGGCCAGCTGGAAAGAGAGGTCCAACTGCCCGGCATCGGCACAGCCAATGGTTTTGGAGCCAAGAAAGAAGATACTTATCTGTACTACACCTTCACTTCTTTCACCTATCCGCCTACCATTTATAAATATGACATCGCCTCCGGAAAATCTGAACTCTATCGCAAACCGGAGGTCGATTTTGATCCGGAGGCTTACGAGACCAAACAGGTATTCTACAACAGCAAGGATGGTACCCGGGTGCCGATGTTCATTGTGTACAAAAAGGGTATTGAGATGGATGGTAAGAATCCGACCTATCTCTACGCTTACGGCGGCTTCAATATTAGTCTGACTCCCGGCTTCAGCCCTTCCCGAATTGTCTGGCTCGAAAACGGCGGCATCTATGCGCAGCCCAATCTGCGCGGTGGCGGTGAGTATGGTAAGGAGTGGTATCAGGCGGGGACATTGGAACGCAAGCAGAATGTCTTTGATGATTTTATTGCCGCGGCCGAGTGGTTGATCACCAATGGCTACA
>JAGQXH010000026.1 GCA_020436695.1 Lewinella sp.
GTAACATCTTTTTGCAATTTTTGTGACTTCCAGGGTTGCTGGAGACACGATAATAATTAATTTTGCTATTGTCTGGAGAGGTGGCCGAGTGGTCGAAGGCGCACGCCTGGAAAGTGTGTATACCCCACAAGGGTATCGAGGGTTCGAATCCCTCTCTCTCCGCGAATTTTAATACAATTTCACTGAGGTCTTAAATCTAAACAATCGTAAAACCTTACTGACTATGCGAAAATTATTTGTAACGCTGCTCGTAATGGGCTTAGCGGTATTCGCAACTTCTGCTTTATACGCACAGGACGGCGGCGCCGTCGCTGATGATGCTGGTGGATTCCAATTGCTGAAGAAGTATTTCATCGACGGTGACTGGCGCTTCATGAGCTTCGTACTGGTCTGTCTGATCCTTGGTCTGGCATTCTGTATCGAACGTATCATCACCCTGAACATCGCTACCACCAATACGGACAAATTGCTGGCCCGTATTGATGAAGAACTGAAAAGCGGTAGCGTTGAAGGAGCTATGGAAGTTGCTCGCTCTACTCCTGGCCCAACTGCCAGTATCCTTTACGAAGGACTGAAGAGCTCCAAAGACGGCCCTGAGGCAGTAGAAAAAGCCATTGTCTCTTACGGTAGCGTACAGATGGGCTTGCTGGAACGCGGCCTGGTATGGATCTCGCTGTTCATCGCCATTGCCCCGATGCTTGGGTTCATGGGTACGGTAATCGGTATGATTCAGGCCTTCGACCGGATCGAGGCGGTAGGTGACCTTTCTCCTTCCGTTGTGGCCGGTGGTATTAAGGTAGCCCTTTTGACAACGGTATTTGGTCTTGTTGTGGCCATTATTCTCCAGATCTTCTACAACTATATCGTCAACAAAATTGACGGTATCGTGAACCGTATGGAAGATGCTTCTATCGCACTGGTAGACATTCTGGCCGAGAACAATGTTTTTAACAAGTAATTGAACGCTTAGTCAATCGATGATATAAACACATCCCGATAATTTTCACATTATCGGGATGATTCCATCATCTTTTGTGCTACTGACAGTGTTCGTTGTAAACACACAACCAAGCCGTTATGTATAATTTTTTAGTAAAGAACGGACAGGCTCTTGCTTTTGGACTTGGTGCCTTGATCGTTATTGTCTTCTTTGCTATGGTGATCCCCAACTCAAGCGGGTTCATGGATCTGGCTAGAGAGGAGCAATACACCACTACCATGTTCAACTTCGGTTTGTACATGTCCGTTATCCTGATCGTCGTTGCCGCTGTTGCAATGCTATTATTTGGCTTATACCAAATATTCTCTAATCTGAAAGGCTCTGTTAAGGGGTTGATCGGATTTGCAGCTTTGATCGTTGTATTTATCATTGCTTACTCTTCCACTTCTACGGATGTTTCCCCGGCTATTGCCGATTCAATGGAAAAGTTCCGGGTAGCTCAGGATTCCGTGATCACTGATAATCAATTGAAAATGATCGGGGGTGGTATTACTACCGCTCTGGTTCTGGCAGCTGTAGCTTTTGTTTCTTTTATCGTGTTCGAGATTATCAATTTCTTTAAATAAATCACTATGGCTAAGAAGAGTTCCAGGGATAGGATGTCCAATGAAATTAATGCGGGATCAATGGCCGATATAGCCTTCCTCCTGCTGATCTTCTTCTTGGTAACTACTACCATTGCCGAAGACAAAGGTATCCTGGTCAAACTGCCGATCTGGTCTGAGGAAGAGCCTGATATTACCAAACTGAAAGAACGCAATGTTTTCGCAGTGCTGGTAAACGCTCAAAATCAGCTGTTGGTACGGGGTGAGCCCATGCGCATTGATGATTTGAAAAACTTCGCCAAGGAGTTTATCGCCAATCCCAACAATCGCCCGGACCTTGCAGAAAAGCCGACCAAAGCCATTATCTCGCTGAAAAATGACCGTGGTACGGAATATGGTACCTATCTATCGGTTTACAACGAGCTGAAAGCGGCCTACAATGAGCTCTGGAATGAGCTGTCGCAGAAAAAGTACGGCCGTGACTACAGCGAGGATATGCCTTTTGCTTACAAGAAGACTATTCGCGAGGAAATACCCTTTGTACTTTCCGAAGCCGAGCCTACAGCTTTCGGTGAGGAATAATCGGCGCTAAAGTTGTCGAAAAACTGCCGATCTTATTTTCTTTCACCGATCCCGGTCCTGGTACCGGCTAAAATTGGGAAACCATGTCAAAATTTTCAAAGAAAAGAGGAAAGTCCGATCCGGCTATCTCCACGGCTTCTCTGCCGGATATTATTTTTATGCTCCTGTTCTTCTTTATGGTGGTAACCGTATTGCGGGATGCGGAGTTGAAAGTGAAAGTGATAACACCTTTTGCTACTGAATTGACCAAGCTGGAAGAAAAGTCACTAGTGAATTATCTGTACGTAGGTAAACCTACTCAACAGTACCAGGCGACTTACGGCACCAAACCGCGTCTGCAACTGGGGGATAAATTTTCCACTATTCGCGAGATTCCACTTTTTCTGGAAAAGCATAAAGTGAAACTGCCCGAAAATAAAAGGGACCGGATCACTTCTTCATTGCGAGTGGACGGCGAAGTGACGATGGGTATCGTTTCCGATATCAAAACCCAGCTTCGCAAATCTGGACAGTTGAAAGTAAACTACTCAGCAAAGAAAAAGGCTGAAAAGTAGATAGTAGATCGCTTCTACTGTTCTCTACGCAACAAAAAAGGTCTTCTGTATCAGAAGACCTTTTTTTGTTGCTGATTTTTACCACTGCAATGCTGGGTACCGCGATAAATGGCCTGAAAAGAAGAAACGAGAAGCCGTTAAAACCTTGTGGTGCGATGGTATCAATCTTATCTACTGTACATGACGGTATTTCAGGATCACAAGATCAAAACTTACCGAAGCCGGTCCATCGACCGCACCAGTTTTTCGTCCTTTTTGATGTTTCGCCATCCCAGAAACAGGAATACGATCATTAATACTGGTAAAATGGTGCCCAAGCCGAAACTAGCCTGTCCACTGGCTGAGTCGCTCATGAAAAAGAACAATCCCAACCCCAGTCCTATGATAGTTGCGATGATGGATACGATACTGAGCGTCATCTGCAATTTCCGGTTGTTGAACAGGAAAACGGCGATCAGGCTCAAAGCACCTGCCGCCAGGAAGGCGATCATAAGTACGGGATTATCCTTAATGTTGAATACGCTATCCGCAAATAACTCGGAGCTCGCCATACCTTCGCTCGTGGTGGCAAAAGGCAAGCCGAAAAGACCTCCGGCCGCAATTGCCGCCAAAGCCAGAAAAATACTTTGAATCCGTTGGATCATCAGACTTCTTTTGATTAGTGCATAATGTACTTTTAACCCGGCAAAGATAACAATCCTTGTTATGTTGCGCTACATACTCCATACATATGACCGAGGACTACCGACCAAATACCTATTCCCTCAGCTACTGGGAACAGGATACTTTTTTCCGGGGCATTGATACCATCGTCCTGGGCAGTGGCATTGTGGGACTGAATGCGGCCATTCGACTAAAAGAGTTACGGCCCAAACATAGGGTAGTAGTGCTGGAAAGAGGCCCTTTACCCATTGGGGCCAGTACCCGCAATGCCGGAGTGGCCTGCTTCGGCAGTTTGTCTGAGTTGATGGATGATGCCGCTCATCGGCCGGTGGAAGAAGTATTGTCGCTGGCGGAAGAGCGCTATCGCGGCCTGCTTCGCCTGCGTGACCGCCTGGGTGATGAAGTGATGGATTACCGGCCATATGGAGGATATGAACTGTTTCTGCCTTCCGAAGCAGAACGATACGCGGCCTGTATCGATATCATGGATAGCTACAACCGGGAGTTCTCCTCCCTGACGGGCCGCCCCGATACTTATAAAGTAACGGATGAAGCAATAAAGAATTTCGGCTTTGCCGGCATTGAACACCTGATCTTCAATCAGGCCGAAGGACAGATCCATACCGGTAAAATGATGCAGGCCCTACTGGCTAAGGCCCGCTCGCTGGATGTGCAGATCTATAATGGGGTAGAAGTGACGCACTGGGAAGAGGAAGAAAAGACGGTTTCACTTTTTACCGCTCAGGGCTGGAAATTACAGTGCCGCTCGATGCTGGTGGCAACCAATGGTTTTGCCGCCCGCCTTTTACCGGAATTGCAGGTCAGGCCCGCCAGGAATCAGGTGATGATCACGCAGCCTGTGCCCGGTCTGCGATTTAAAGCCTGCTTTCACTACGACCGGGGATATTATTATTTCCGGCAGATCGACGGCCGCATTCTGCTGGGAGGAGGACGAATACTGGACGTGGAAGGCGAAACCACAGATTCGTTCGGTACTACGCCTCTCATCCGCGACTCGCTGATCGATCTGTTGCATCACCTTATCCTCCCGGGACAGCGGGTGGAAATAGACGGTTGGTGGAGTGGTATCATGGGCGTAGGCGATCAGAAACACCCCATTGTTAAGCGTTACAGTGACCGCATTGCAGTGGCCGTTCGGTTGGGTGGTATGGGCGTAGCGATCGGCAGCCTGGTGGGAGAGCGGGGCGCAGAGTTACTTACTGATACCTAAGCCTATGAGCTGTAGTTTGACTATTACTCCCTTTGGGTAAGTATAGCTGATGCCGTAGAACTGGCCACCCTGTACCATTTATTAAAAACTGTCCGTATTTTTGTGCCTTATCCGCCGATCCGGTTAATAGAAGGTTAACCTTTACTATGATCTTAACAGACAGGGACGAATCGGCGTTATCTAGGAAAATTGATCCATGATCAAAGCTTATACATACAGTTTACTGTTGCTGATGGCTATGCTGGGGATGTCGGTGGGTGCTGCGGCACAGCAAAGACCCAATCCGACATTTACGCCCAAACTGATCCAGTCGGATACTGCCAAAACTCCCGTTGACGTGGATCATGCCGATATGTTGCAATTATCCCAAAGATTGGGCCGCACCTATCAAAAACTGATCGGCAATGTAGAACTGCATCAGGACAGCATCTTTATGTACTGCGATTCGGCACTCATTGAAGATGATATCCGGGTACTGGCTCAGGGCAATGTGATCATACAGCAGGGCGATTCACTCAGCGTTTTTTCCGACTCTTTGAACTATGACGGAATTGAACGCATTGCCGATCTGTACGGCGACGTGATCCTGGTAACGACCGAGCAAAAACTGTTTACCAATCATCTGACCTATAATCTGCTCACCAAAACCGCCACTTATTTCGAAGGAGCGACTATTGTTAACGGCAAAACCCAGCTGACCAGCAAAAAGGGGTATTACTACGTTGATAGCAACGAGGCTTATTTTAAAGACAGTGTAGTGGTGGTGGATTCTTTGTTTGGCCTCCGGTCGGATACCCTGCTTTATAATACCAGTACGAATGTAGTTACCTTTCTGGGGCCCACGGTGATCAGCAGCGACAGTAGCCTTATCTATTGTGAAGCCGGTTTTTACGATACGGAGAACAATCTGGCGGAGTTTACCGAGAATGCACAATACGAGAAGGGAGAACAACGAGCCACCGCCGACGTCATTCGTTACGACGGCAACCAAAAGGAATATACGCTGGACGGCAGTGCCCGCTTTCGGGAAGGCGATCGGATTGCCGTGGCGGACGTTATACGCTACGATGAGGTCAACGATAAGACCTTCCTCACCGGCAATGCCCATTTCAAGGATGCTACCCGGGATATTGTGGCCAATGAGATCGTCTACGATGCCAAGGCCGATACCTATGCCACTCGCGGCCGATCCCGCATCAGTGATCCGCCGCAGATACTGGAAGCCGATCAGGTGGACTATCGCGAAGATCTTGGTTTGGGTATTGCTCTCGGAAATGTGACCTGGCGCGATACTTCCGCCGATCTGACCATCATTTGTGAACAGGCGGACTACAACCGGCAGACTGGTTATCTCAAAGCGGTCGGCGGAAAAATGGGGCGGCCTCTGCTGATCTCTCTGATGGAAGGAGATTCCCTCTTCATGAGTTCGGATACCCTTTATTCTACCCGCACGGATAGCGCCGCCACGGATAGCAGCCGCTTATTGCTGGCCTACAAGGATGTGCGTATTTTCAAAAGTGATTTGCAGGTGATCTGCGATTCGATGGCCTACAGTACGGCCGACTCATTATTTCGCTTCTTTCGGGCGCCGCTGATCTGGTCGGATACCTCGCAGTTTACGGCCGATACGATCTATATGCAGATGGCCGATCAGACCATTGACAAGATCTATTTAAAAAATAATTCCTTTATCATCAATTCGCCGGATGAATTGTATTTCAATCAGATCAAAGGCCGGTATATTACGGCTTCCTTCCGGGAGGGCAATTTGCGCGTAATGGATGTAGAGGGCAGTGCCGAATCGGTCTATTATGCTTTGGATGAAGGCGGTGCCTATATCGGCGTCAATAAAACGGCCTGTAGTAATATGATCCTTTACTTCGGGGATAATGAAATAGAGCGAATCAAGTTTCTGGTACAGCCGCAGGGCGATACTTATCCAATGACGCAGGCCGATCATGAAGCGCTGAAGATCGACGGTTTCAACTGGGACACGACTTACCGCCCCGAAGGCCGTCGGGACCTGTTTGCCGAAGATAAAAAGAGGCCGGCTTCAATGATCACAGAGGCCACCCCTGTACCGGCTGCCGCCCGTTCTCTTAGTAAGGATAAACTGGGCGAAATGAAAGGGAAAAAGCCCCGGCCCGCTGAAGGCCGTCCGGATAAAAAGCCGGATGAAAGTATGAAAGAAAAATAGAAAACCAGTATGTGGCAATTGGATGGTACACCCGGCTTGATCAATGTTGTAACTACTGCGTCCGTTGGATTGGGCCGTTGGATGATAGGGGGCTTGTTACTGTTGATCGTTCCATTATGGGCAAAGGCCCAACCGGAGCAGTTGATGAAAAAAGCCAATGACCTTTACGCGGAGAAACAATACGGACAGGCCATTCAAAACTACGAACAACTCCTTTCGGAGGGCTATACGTCTGAAGTGCTGCACTACAATCTGGGCAATGCCTATTATCGCAATCAGCAACTCGGTCTTGCCATCCTGCACTACGAAAAAGCCCGCCAGATCGATCCTTCTGACGAAGACATCCTGCACAATCTGGAGGTTGCTCATTCGGCGCAGTTGGATCAGATCGAAGACCTACCCGCCTTTTTTTTGACCCAATGGTGGAAGCATGTCCGGGCGCTCCTCAGTACGGGGGGATGGACTGTTCTGGGGCTGATCCTGCTTTGGGGAAGTGCCGCCGGCTTTTTGCTGTGGCTGCTGGGAAAGCAGCGCAAACAACGCAAACGAGGGTTTTGGTGGGGATGGAGTCTGCTGATCGCCTGCCTGCTGCCGTTCGCATTGGCGGTGAGTCGGCACCAATATGATCAACACAGCCGGGAAGCCATCCTGCTCAGTCAGGAAACTCAACTGCATTACGCACCCGATGCGGATAGCGAAGTGGTACTCACGATACACGAAGGTTTGAAAGTTGATCTGCAGGACCGCATCTCAGACTGGTACAAAGTGCGTTTGCCGAATGGTGAAGTGGGTTGGTTGCCGGTGGAAACGGTGGAGGAGATCTAATATTCTGCTTAACGGCCCTTACTTGGTTAATCTCCAATTGAGTTAAAATCTTCCTGCCTGCCAATAATTCTCGTCTTGGGCAGTTCTTCCATAAAAATTAATACTTGCTGAGAAAACTGGTATACAGTCTGCTCTTATGCGGCTTTGCCTGGCCGCTTATCGCTCAATCTCTGCGAGGCCGGGTTGTGGCTCCCAACGGAGATCCGTTGCCCTTTGTCAACATTATTTTCGATGGAACTGACCGGCAGGGAACTACAACTGATATAGACGGAGAGTTCACCATCTCCAATATCGAAACTATACGGGAATTACACTTTAGTTACATCGGCTATCAGGATAAACTAATCCAACTGGATATGGCTGACCTCCGTTCTCCCTGGCAGGTAATACTCCAACCACAGGCCTATGATTTCACTGCGGTTGAAGTAATAGCCGGAGTTAATCCCGCCGATGTGATCATGCGCTGGGTGATCCGGAATCGAAAAATAAATGATCCGGAAAACCTCGATTCTTATAGTTGCCATACTTATAATAAGGTCGTTGTATCCTGGTTGCCGCAGGAAGCCGCCTACCTGGAACAGTTGCGTGAGAAGGTAACCGATGGAGATACGCTATTGCTGAAAGGAAAAAAGAAACGCCTGCTGGAGATGATGCGCGGCGCCGCCGAACACCATCTGTTGCTGATGGAATCACTAACGGAAAAGTCCTTTCAACATCCGGTATCGTATGGAGAGAAGATCCTGGCTAGTAAAGTTTCCGGTTTTCGGGAAGCACCCTTTGTGGCGCTGGCCAATGATGTCCAACCCTTCTCTTTCTATCAGCCGGAAGTAATGTTGCTGGATAAGGCTTTTCTCAATCCCGTCAGTCCGGGTAGCCCGGACCGTTATTTCTTTCATATGGAAGATACCCTCTTTCGGCAACAGGATACGCTCTATCTGATCTCTTTTCATCCACGTAAAGGCAAAAACTTCAACGGCCTGAAGGGAGTGCTCTACGTCAATACAGATCGCTATGCCTTGCAAAATATTATTGCCGAACCGGCGGATACCGGTCTGATCCATTTTCGTATTGAGCAGGAATACGATCGGCCCGACGGGCAGGCCTGGTTTCCGCGGCAGTTAAATTACGAGATCTATATGCCTAAATATCCCGATCCGCATCTGGGTATCCAGATCAGTGGGAAGAGCTATGTTAGCGAAGTACAACTGGATATACCGCCGGATGAACTGGAAATAGGTAAGGTCGATCGTTTTATTCTTGCCGATTCGGCTAATGTACTACCGGAAATCGTCTGGCAAACGCAGCGTGCTCAACCTCTGGATACATTGGAACGGCGGACTTATGAACTGGTAGACAGTATCGGAGAGCAACATCATTTTGACCGGCTTATAGATCGACTGGAAGTATTGGCGCGCGGTCGCTGGTCGTTTGGGGCAATAGATCTGGCATTGTCTAAGGTCATTCAACTAAATCGTTTCGAAGAGGTCCGTCTGGGACTTGGATTATATACCGGTGAGCAGGTAGCATCCTGGTTTACCCTGGGAGGATATGCCGGTTATGGCCTCAAAGACAGTCGATGGAAATACGGTGGTGAATTGATTTTTTTCCCAAATTGGAAAAAAGAATGGGAATGGCGCTGGTATTACGAAAACGATATTGTTGAAGCCGGGGCAGGGCAGTGGCCGTTGGGATCGGATATTATTTCACGCAGGTTGTATGCAGATCGCATGGACCGGTCTGAAATGTACGGCACTAATTTTCGGATGTTTGCCGGCCGCTTCCTACAGCTTAGCCTGGGAATTAGCCACTCCCGCCTGCAACCGCTATATGGCTACACGTTCATAAATGGAACGGAACAGCTGAGTGAATTTCGCTTTTCCGAAGCGACGGTGGATTTGCACTATGCCTATGGCCGCCAATACCGGTACATCCTGGGGCAGCGGGTGCCTGATGGGGCAGCGATTCCCTATCCCGCTTTGTCGCTTAGTCTGAAAAAAGGCTTTGGTCTTGCCTTGGGAGGGGATTTCCCTTATTGGCAGCTTAGTGCGGCCATCGATCAAAGTTTTCGGCTGATAAGAATGGGCAAGACCAGCTATCATTTGGAGGCCGGACTGACAGAAGGCCGTATACCTATCAGCCGACTGTTTGCCAATGCCGGATTCGGCCGCGAGTTTCAGTGGCTTACCATTGGTGGTATTTTTCAGACGATGGATCCATATGAATTTCTGTCGGATCGCTACTTTTCTATTTTCTTTCGGCAGGATTTCGGCACGCTCCTGTTTAAGACCAAATGGCTGCAGCCTTCCATCAGTCTCGAACACAACTTCAGTATCGGTAGCTTGTCTGCAATGCAACAGCCGGATAATATTCCTTTCAACACACTCGAAAAAGGCTACGCTGAGGCGGGCCTTATCATCGATAATCTGATCCGCCTGAATTATTTCAACTTCGCCTATCTCGGATTCGGAGGCGGGGTGTATTATCGTTACGGAGCCTATCACCTGCCGGGTGGAGTAGGGGAGAATATGGCTTTTCGGCTGAGTGTGTCTTTCGATTTTTAGTCATGCTGATTAATCAGGCAATCTGAAATTTTTTCATTAAAAACGCGATATATGAAAATTACATTCGTGCTCTTCCTGTTTTTCTTATCCGTTTCCCTTTCGGCCCAGGATAAATGGACCATCGATCTGATCGCCGGTCCGGAATATGGCAACAGCAGGCTTAATGCATCTCTGGGAAATATTAACGAGAGTTCCGGCAAATGGGGATATCGTCTGGGGTTCAATTTTAACCGCCGACTGATCAGTGCATTCTGGCTGAAAACCGGACTGCGCTGGACACAAATCGGATATATTGGTGAAAAAAGTACGGGTATAAAATGGGGGACGGAATTTGACCATGACACCGGTGAATATGTATTGGATCCAACCCTGCCGCACGAATTGCAGGTGGTGACTGATTTCTACTTTGTGGAGCTGCCGGTTGTGGGCCGTTGGGAATTCGGGCATGGCCGGATCATACCTTTTTTAGAACTTGGGATATCTCCACACTTTTATTTAATGACCAAAAAAGAGGATCTTACGGATCTGGGATCGCAGGAATTTTACGACCGAACTGCGCCGGACTTGAGCCTGGCCGGTAGCTTTTCCTTGGGCGTACAGGCTTCATTGAGCAACAGGCTAAGTTTGTTGATCCAACCCATAACCCGATATCACTTCAGCAAAAAAGATAATACCGTTCCCGAAGATAATCTGTATACTTACGGTATGGAGGTCGGCATCCGGATGCGGCCATGCCGATAAATGCTTTTCTCTAAAACTGTATGGAAAATGAAGGTCAGGATATTAGGGATCATCTTCTTGCAGCTGTTAATCGCCTGCAACGAGGAGAAAGAAACAACTATTATAAGACCTCAATTGCAGGTTGCTCCCGATCATCGTCATCTCGAATATAGGAGTGGTGATCCTTTCTTCTGGCTGGGAGGTACCAGCTGGGGAATGTCTGAATGGCTGAACCGGGAAGATGTCGATTTTTATCTGGATAACCGGAAGGCGAAAGGTTTTACCCTGGTACAGATCTGCCTGTTTTGGGGCAAACGTACCGACGATCCGGTGAATTTTCGGGCTAACCAACCTAACGCTTATGGGTATAAAGCATTTCTGGAAAAAGATGGCATCCCGGATCCTACCCAACCGGCAATAGTAGAAGGCGGTACCCCCGACGCACCAAACGACTACTGGGATCACGTAACCTATATTGTGGAAGCGGCGGCCAAAAGAGATATGATGATCGCCTTATTGCCGGTTTGGGGGAGGCGTTATGTCAATGCCAGCCATCCTTCCTTTTCTGCACCATTGTTTTCCGAGTCATCCATGTATGACTACGGCCGGTTTCTTGGAGGATTGCTGAGTGGTTATGATAATATCATTTGGGTATTGGGCGGTGATGTGAAGGCTGATATGCAGGGTGATTATCTGGGGCACTATCGCGCCATGGCTGAGGGCATTGTTCAGGGCATTACCGGAGAAATGGTAGCCTGGAATGAGGCTTCTCCACTTTGGGATCGGGCCCTTATGACTTATCATCCCGACGGAACACCTATGAAAAACTCTTCTACCTGGTTTCATCGCGATGCATGGCTCGATTTTAATATGATCGAGACGTTCCGGCATCGAGATCAGATCGTGGCGGCTGTTCATCAGGACTATGTGCTGGACAATCCCATAAAACCAACCGTCATGGGAGAACCCGCTTACGAAGACTATATGGATACCGCTCGACCTACAGCCGGGATACATATGCGGCGACAGGCCTGGCAAAGCTTTTTTGCCGGAGCAGCAGGATTCACCTATGGAGGAGGCAGAGATGAAGAAGGGCATGGTCCGCTATTCAGCCCGTTTACCGGCTGGAAAGAATTACTGGACCGGGAAGGTGCCCGATCGATGCAATATGTAAAAACGTTTTGTCAGGAACACTACTGGCCTTATTGGATACCGGCTCAGGATATCATTAAGGACGCCGGATCGGGCGAATTACAGCAAATGGCAGTATGGTCAGCGCCTGCCGGATTGTTGATGATCTATTTTCCGGACAATGTGGTGGCCCGGCTTGATATCAGCGGGTATTTTTCTGATCAGGAAAGTTGGCACATGCAATGGTACAATCCTTCCGATGGACATTACATGGAACTAAGTACGATTAGTGGAGTGGATAAGACAAGCTGGGAAGTAATACCTCCCAAGGGCTGGTCAGATGCAGTATTCCTGATATCTCGTTAAAAAAATCTGCTCTTTTACAAAGAAATTACAAACCTTGAAGATATTTATGTGTTTTAGTTATATATTTGCACCATCCGCAAATGAATACTACCTTCCCCTACCTCCTTATTATTGATCCAAAAATTATTTTGATTTGGTTCAGAAGCAATTTTCGTATGTAGTGAATAGTTAATACATTTCTTTATCCCAGCCTGATGACGCCTTAACCATTCTTGATTCCCTCCCTGCTAAATTGATACAATCGTAATCGATTGCCGTTTCCGGGCTGCAATGCGCTCGGAGACAACCCGCTTTTCCTTTACTCAAAATTGGGAAGAACAAACCTGGATCAATTATACTTTCCGACTATCTATTGGAACATTTAGCTACAATGGACTGACAAGCCATTGTGGGACAACACGTTTTCGGGTTAACTACCCGGCCATAAACAACACTTATGCAGGCCCTGACACGGCCATGCACCAGGTAGCTTGCTGCCTGGAATGAGCAAACACATTGAACAACATGCACAAAACTTACTTTTGGGCACTATTGCTGTGCCTGGGGGGCCTCCCCCTTTTTGCCCAACAACAGACACAGGACTGGAAAACAGAAAGCCGACAAAGCAAAATATCGGTCGACCTTTTACAACTCCAACAGGCTTATCTGTTATATCAAAATCAGCGAGGGAATACCGACGTATTTCAACTACCCCACGAGGCTTTGACCTATAAACAGGGGGCGGTTCAGGTAGAGATCATAACGAATGGCCCCGCTACCGCCTTGGTAACTACTGCCCGCAACCTGGGCATGACGGATATCGTTACTTTTCAACGAGTTTTAAACGGGAGCATCTCACTGACAGATCTGGAACGATTATCTCGCCTGCCCGATATTATCAGCATCAACCCCGTGTACGCACACACTGTAAATTCCGGCGTAGCTCAAACTCAGGGTGATCAGGCGCAGAGGACCGACCTCGTGCGCCGTGCATTCGGGATTGACGGTACGGGCATTAAAATAGGGGTGCTTTCAGACAGCTACAACTATAAAGGAGGGGCTGCTGCCGCCGTATCTTCCGGCGAACTGCCAGGGATAGGGAATCCTTACGGACACAATACGCCGGTAGACGTGCTTGCTGACAATGGCTCCACTGATGAAGGACGGGCTATGCTGGAGATCATTCACGACATTGCACCCGGAGCGGAACTCGCATTCCATACCGCCAAGGGGGGAAGTGCCGCTTTCGCTCAGGGAATAATCGATCTGGCCCGGGTTGCTCATTGCGACATCATCGTCGATGATATCATTTATCGTTCCAACCCATTCTTTCAGGACGGACTGGTGGCCCAGGCTGTCGATTCGGTGCATCATATGGGGGTAACCTACTTCACTTCCGCCGGCAATCAGGCGGATAATTCTTATGAGTCGTCTTTTCAGGAAGGCGAAACTTCCCATCTGGAATTTACCGATGCTTTAGGACGTGCTTACAGTGCCGATCTGATCCCACATGATTTTGCTCCCGGCGATCATCTGCAGGCTATCCGGATACCAAATGGTGCTACCCTTACCCTGGCCCTGCAATGGTCTGACCGGTATACCAGTATTTCCGGCTTACCGGGGCCGGAATCGGATATTGATTTTTTCCTGTTGTCTGCGGATGGGAAAGAGGTAATTGCCGCCAGCGCAAATAATAATGCCTACAGCGATCCGCTGGAAATGCTTTCCTATACTAATAACACCGGGGCAGAATTAAAGGCCAATTTAATGATCGGTCTGGTATCCGGACCTGTTCCCGCGCTGATCAAATACATCAGCTACGGTAGTTTATGGGCGGATGAATATCTGGAAGGAGCAGCTACTTGTATCGGACAGGCCAATGCGGAAGGTGCCATTACGGTTGGTGCGGCCGGCTATTATAATACGCCGGAGTTCGGAGTGGCTGATCCTACGCTGCAATCCTTTTCTTCGATGGGAGGCACTCCGATATTTGCGAATGCTGGAAATAGCGGAACGATAAGTGGCATTGTCCGGAATAAACCGGATATTGTCGCTCCCGATGGAGGCGATAATTCCTTCTTCGGCTCCGATTCCGACGGCAACGGTTTACCTAATTTCTTTGGGACTTCCGCGGCTGCTCCCCACGCTGCCGGTATTGCTGCTCTGCTGCTTGATCTGGATGAAAGTCTGCAACCCGAAGATATTCGCCGGGCACTGGAAAGTACCTCCACCGATATGGTCTCCGAAGGATTTGATTACCGCTCCGGATGGGGGTTAGTGGACGGCTTCTCTGCTGCTTTGCGCGAGGCGCGTTACACTCCGGAAGTCTATCTACAGGAGTCCGATCAGTTGATACCCGGCAATGAATTTACCGGTAATGGACTGGTGACAACCGATATGCGTGTCAGTACAGGATTCCAGGTGGTTTCCGGCAGTAGTATCCGCCTTACACCCGGCTTTAGGACGGATGCAGGTGCTACCTTCTCCGCAAAGATCGATCAGAATGTGATCATAGATCGTCCGGAAAGTGGTGCCCCCGCTTATCGTCCGGTAGAGATGTTTACAACACCCGCTCCTCAGGCTTTTGCGGTGGCCACTCCGCAAACCGTATCTATCGGATTGGAAGCTTACCCTAATCCCTTTCGACAGTTTACTACCATCAGTGTACAAACGGAGCGAGAGCAAGAGGTGACTTTGCAGATCGTGAATGCTTCCGGCAGACTGATCATTGAATTACAACCACTCTCTATGCTACCGGCCGGCGAACGTACATACACTTTTGACGGGCAAGAGCTTCCCTCCGGACTTTATTATGTGGTAATGAAGATGGACGGGCAAAGTATGTCAAAGGCTTTGGTAAAACAATAAAAAGACAATTGACTCTCAACTAATTCAAGCCATCAGTCGTCAGCGTTCAAAGATCAGCTGCGCTGATCAAAAATAAATGAAATGGATCAACACCAAATTACCGGGATCGAGGTATGCAATTCCTGAAAACCCTAATCAATACCCTTGATTATCAGCACTGACATGATAGACTGACGACTGAGGACTACCGACTGTTCGACTTAATATTCCATAATCTCAATCTTCCGGAAATCAATAGGATGGCTGTTGGATTGCAGGGAAACAAAACCGCTGTGTACCGCCGTATTTCCATCCCGGATCAGCGTTTTAGCGATCTCATGGTTCGGATCCAAGGCAGGATTGGAAAAGGCCAGGATCTCCTCACCGTTCACGAAGTGCCGGATCTGATCGTCCTGTACGTCGATCTCCAGTGTGACCCACTGGTCGCCGTGGAAGGTTCTTTTTATTGTAGGATCAGTGCAGAAAGATTCGTTGGGATGCCCGTCGATCTCAATGGTCATGCCGATGGCACAGATCTGGCCATCCGGTCGTTCGTCGGTTCCGTTGCCTCCATGCAGGTTATATTCCAGGCATACCGGGAATTGCTGCTCGATGGGCATATTTCTTGGATCCTGGCCGTGGTACTGCACCCCACTGTCGCGAAACCCCCAGGAAGGTGCACCGGGAGCTGTCTCACCGACAAAACGGTATTCTGCCTTCAGCCGGTAATTTGTAAAAGGCCGGTTGTAATACAAGGCACCGAACTGTTCATCAAAACTTCCATACTCATCGTACCTGATCTTGAGCATACCGTCTTCTACCCGGAAGGTATTGCCGAAATTCTCGCCGAAGGGTTTGCCGGCAATTCTGATGAGCCATCCATCGAGATCTTCACCGTTGAACAGGCTAACCCATTGCGGACTTTCGACTTCGGTCGCTTCCTCCTGAGTAGGAGCAGATTGACAGGAGATGAGTAGTATTGTAAGAATGGAAAAAAAGAAAAGTGGTTTTTTCATTTTGATTTGATCTTGTTTAAGAAGTTGTCTAAAGGTAACAGAATGGATCGATTTTTAATTATCGAAGATAGCTGTGGATAAGGTCGCCGGAATGATCGGATTTGCACGAAAAAAAATAAAATAATTGAAAGTGTTACTATTATTTGTAATGGTAATATTACTTTGTGTTAATAACGAAAATCAACATGAAGCGACTTTCTATCCTTTTAGCTACACTTAGTATTGCATTTCTTCCCTTTACCTCCTACAGTCAGGTTGATGAAGATCAGACCGGTGCCTGGTATATGTATTTCTGGAGCACTACTTTTGGTGACAGTCAATTCGGGATGCAGGGTGATATTCAGTATCGCAACTGGAATATCATGGGCGACCTGGAGCAATTGTTACTGCGGGGAGGGTTCACTTTCCAGCCAAAAGACACACCGATCAAATTTACCTTGGGCTACGGCAACATAACTACCGGAGCATTCGGCGACAGTCAGGAAACAACATCGGAAAGCCGGATCTATCAGGAAGCATTATTGTCACAGAAAATAGGCACGCGATTCAACCTGCGGCACCGTTTTCGCTACGAGCAGCGCTTCGTAGAAGGGCAGGATACGCGCACGCGCTGGCGCTACGCCATTTTCCTGGATGTACCGCTCAATAAGCCGGATACCGGCAAAGGTGCGATCTATCTGGCCTTATACAATGAGTTGTTTATCAATGGCGAAAAAGATATCGGCAGGGGATTCACGGTACAGGTGTTTGACCGCAACCGCCTGTACGGTGGCCTTGGATACAGCATTGATAACCGGCTGAAAACGCAATTGGGCTACATGCGTCAAAAGACTAATGCGATCGGTAAGAACCAGTTGCAGGTTAGTCTGCATCATAGTTTTTGATGTTATGATGCTATATAATACTGTGTGTGATTGGAGCTGTGAAGTGCACAATTGTGGATTGTTAGCTACAAATAAGATGCACTTAGGGGGGGAATATTTTTCCCTTTGACCTTGTATTAAAAACTAAGCCGATCCTTGGATCAAAATATGAAAAAGCAACAGCGATCTCCATTGATCCACCGCGAGCAGAATTTTGACTTTCCCCAGTACCATTAAACATCACAGCATTACAATATCACAGCATTGCAGCATCAGAACCATCCCGCACCCAGCCCCCGGAACGGCCAGGGAATAGAGATAAGGATCAGCAATAATCCCAGAGCGTAAAAAGTAGCCAGTGTTTTGAAACCCTTTGCCGAGGGCGCCTGCCGTTTAGCCCGGCTATAGCCGATCGTGATTAGTGCGATGGCAAGCGCCATTCCTGTAGTGTGTTCAACGGTGAAAAAGCGCATGACGGCATTACCCATAGTTTCGGAAGTAAACTGTACCATCGGGCTGATAAAGAAAAGTACCAGTCCCAGCAAGAGCTGCAGGTGGGAAACGATCAGCGTGAAGAGTGCCAGCCGTTGTTCTTTTGGCTCGTAGGTTTCCTTCTTCGATGTATTCTGCCAGGCTGTTACAATGGCAACGACCAGTAAGATAAGGACGATCCAGCGCAGCCCGGAGTGGGCGTGTTTTAGTATTTCGTACATAGATCTTCTTTTGAGTAGTCAGTTTGGTTAGTATCGATAGTGCTGCTAAGGTAGTGCAGCCATTCGGGATTTTTGATCCAAATACGCATTGATTTCAATTCTTTTACATTCTACGGATAAAAGTGTCTGATTTCTCCTATCTTTCGAGCCGTTGAATTTTGCAAGTGACGGGGCAAAAATAAATGAACCAATTTTAGGTTTTTAATATTTTGCTAAGCCATTGACTAGCAGGAAATGGTGTGTGAAATTTTCAAAACCTCTGAAAAAATTGGTTCATTTATTTCCGTCAAACTACTAAGGTGATGAGTCGGGATTAATCTTTCCTGACCAACACCCAGTCACTCACGCCGCGAAAGGTGATCCCTCCATCGAGGATCTCAAAACCGCATTCCCGTACCGTTTGCTCGAACTCTTCGTAACTATGCGTCCAGAAAACGCCGTCTTTCTGCATTTGCCGGATATAGGCATTTTGCCGGCTTACCTCTTTTCCTTCCCGGAAGATCTGCCAGGTCTTTGCCGGCCCATACTCCCTGAGGAAATGCCAGGCCAGTGCCAACTGCCAGTCCAGTACATTGACCACCCTCCCGGCATCTACCAACAGTGCCTTTCCTCCTTTCCGTAACCAGGAGTGGATCTTCTGCAATGCTTCAACCGGATCAGGAAAAGCATAAAGGGCATGGATACTGATCACCGCTTCCAGGGAACCGGCCGGAAAATCCATTTCTTCTACCCCACTTTCGAGTATAGATAAATTTTCAATTCCTTTCTCGATCATTTTGTCATGAGCGACTTCATTCATGCCGGCATCTTTATCGGCGTGGATCACCTGCGCTTCCGGGAATTGTTGCGCCAACCGGATAGAATAATTACCGGTACCGGCTCCCAGGTCCAGGATCGTATTGTCGTTATCGATCTGCCAATCTTTGATCAGATCGAAAACCTGCCGATGTAGTCGTTGATAAAAAGGATTATATTGGATGAGCATATCATATTTCCGGGCATAGGTATCCCAGCTAACAACTGGAGTCTTCATTTTTTGATGTTTAGTGTTAGAACAATTAGACTATTTCGTTGGCCTGTACTACCGTTAGCGGTTACAGGTTTGGCGGTTGCCCTCATGATGAAAAGCAAACGGTAAAATAACCGAAGTCAGCATCCATCAGGCCAGGGCGATCCCGGCACAATACATGTACCGCCGCAAATCTTCATCGGAATAATCGGGCATTCCTTTCTGAATGGCAACTTCAAAACAACGGTCCCGGGTGGTGGCCATCAGGGCCACTTCGGCATCCACCCAGGGAATAAACTGCCGCGTTGTTGAAATTTCCTCCATTCCCAGAAACCGCCGATAGAATGGAACATGATGATCCCGAACGGAGGTAAGAATGTGGCTGACCCCATGCAGCGCCGAATTCAGTGCGTGCATCTGAAACAGCAGCAATTGGGCAAACATGGATTTCCGCCCCTGGAAGTGTGGGCTGACGGCAAAACGGTTCGATTCCAGAAAACCGACATTTGTACCGAGTGACCGCTCTATATCCTCAGCAAAATAAGATCTTGCCTCGGTGGTCTGCCATTCGTAGACATCGGAATAAATACAGGAACGGATGGTAGCTACCGGCTGCCCCTCATGCCAGACCAAGTGGGTCCAGGTATGCGGTGAAGGATCAAAATCGTCGGAAAGCAATTCCTGTGGATTAGGTGGAATGGAACCGGCCTGGAGATAGGCCTGATAGCGTAGGTGGAAGGCATTGTAGAAGCTCTCCTGATGTCGGCAAACCTCTACGGTAAATCCATTACTGGACAGTACGATCTGTTTTGGACCCCGCCCTGTGGGCAGGCCCTGATTAACCGGGGTTTTCATTTTTTAGTATTTACGGGTTTAGTTTGTGTGAAATTAGGAATAAATAGGCAGATTTCAAATAGTAAGGCCTTCTAAGTTTCGAAAACGTAGAACATGATTAAATTTTCCTGATTGAGCGAGAGTGAGCAAATTTTGTTCTGACCGAGGCAAAAAACGCAGGCATACCGTTCGGCTGAGCTCACGTCGAAGCCTGCAAAGTACGGAGAGGCTTTTTAACGATGGACAGGAGAAAATTTGCCATTCGTAGCCAATCGAGGGGATTTTAAGCATGTTCTTTCTTAGGAAGGCAGGGTGCAAAAAAAAAGCCACGCCTGTCGGCGTGGCCTCTCGCTAATAACAAATCATAATCTCATGAAATAATAAGACGACCTAAATTTTTATATCTCTTGGAAGCGAAAGGTTACCCCTTTTTGGCTTCTTTTGATAATTCGATTTGGGGGTTCCCCGCCGAGGAGCAAGGAACCGAATCGCTAATGGGATTACCGTTATCGGGCAATTAATTTTCCGGTGGCGAGTGTTTGGCCTCCTGTCAATAGCCGGAACATATACATTCCGGACGGCAGATTGTCCCGATAAACTTCAAATTGATTCGCCCGGTGCTTTTCCGAGCGAACGAGGCGTCCCATCATATCGTACACTACAACCTCTACCTCGTTTAATGTAATACCTTCAATGTCAATGGTTGCTCTATCAAAAAACGGATTTGGTGCAACCTTTATTTTGACGCCAGGAAAAAAATCGGTCACTTTTGTCTGAATTTCCAAGCAGCCCTGCTGCAGGAAGTCAGTACAACCTATGACGTAGTCAACCGAATTAGTCACTTCCGGCGCGTGATAGTCAAAATAGACGGCAGCGCTATTGGTAATTTCCGTACCCAGAGGATTATTCGGTTTTTGGGAAATGCGGAACTTAACAAACCCTCTGGAGGAAGCTTCCTCTGCGCTGCCGACTGGTTGAAGTTGGATTTCACTGAGTGTGAATTTCACGATACCATTATTGTAAATTTCAAAATCATAGGGATGACTACTCGCCCCAGGCTCCACGGAATAAACATCCAAATGGGGCGAGAGCGTATCGCGAATCACAACTCTATTAATCGTGTCAGTCCAGATATTTGAGAATATAATGGTATACTCAATATCGGTTTTTTGATCAAGGATATAATCCTTATATCCATTGGGATGACCTTTTAGCAGTGTAGTTTTCTCAGGACTGATCACTTCTTGAACATCAATGTCAACATTTGCATCCTGATCGTTCTCAGGAAAATCTGCATAATATCCGGTATCACCTACTCCGTTCTCGGCTGCGCATCCTTCAATAGCCACTGTAGGCAGGCTATGTCCGGGGTGCCCATCCGATTGACGGGCGATCATGCGGTAAGTTTTGCCGCTAACACCGGGAACCGTAACGTATCTTTCTTCTTTGGGTCCAAGGGGGTCAATCGGACCTTGTAAGAAGATGAGAATATCTTCAACCACAATGTATTCCGATGGCACCTGCATTGGTTCTTCCCCAACATTTTCAATTTTAAAGCGCACTGTATCCGACACACACTCCACAGAAAGATCCAAACTCGCATGATCCCAGTTGGGATCTGGATCTGAACAGATCTCATTCGGATAAATGTCTGCTTTTACGGTCAGCGCCTTCCCATCTGTCAGCCCTTCACAATCAAGGGCGACCTTGATCTTGATCTGTCCACAGTCCATCGAGGGGACATCTCCCAATTGATACGTCAGCGTATTAGTTTCGGCATCAATATTTGAGGGCGCTGGATAACTAGGATCCTGGACAAATGCCAGTTCATCATCCAGTCGGACAGTAACGTAGGCATTCTCTGCTACTACCGGCCCCAGATTACAGTAGTTCAAAGTATATACAGCGTCATCACACTGTATCTGACCATTCGTTATGAACGGTACCGTAACATCTACATCCATGAAAGGACATTCCTCGGCGGTATAAGCCGTAAAGTTTGTTACGGTAGTGTCATAGAGCTCTGAAAATTCAGCGAAGAAGGCTACCGGATTGCATACTCCCCAATGATCATTGGGTTTGAGCAGCGTTACTTTATAGGAACCCGGTGCTACACTGATATCATAACGTCCATTTTCATCGGTTGTGCCATAGTAGCTGTTCTCTTCTCCTTCCACTTCTACCAACCAGTCTGAAAGCGGCACGCCATCCACGCCATCACAACCATCCAGCAGATGCGTTACCTGCCCCATCAGATGATTACTGGGATAAAGACCATCTCCGTTAACCTTGGTCAGCAACACATCATTGATCAATGACAGTACATCCGCTGAGCCATTGGTATAGCCGGCAATCACAAACCCGTCGTTGGCACTTAGGGCCACATCTTCGCCGATGTTGATCGATTTATCATTGCCTACCAGCCGCTGCCAAACGATCTCTCCATCGGAATCCAGCTTCAGCAAGGTAGCTTTGGAATAAGCTGCATTGACGAAACTATAACCTACTGCCACCAGATGTCCATCCGGCATTTCTATCACTGAGCTCAACCAATTATCGTAAGCGGCCGGTCTCAGTTCCCGATACCACAATGTATCTCCCTGCAGGTTGCATTTTGCAATTAAGCCCCGGCTGTAATTCCCGGCTGTGCCAACGAAAACGATTTCATCATTCTGGGTCAGCAACAGATCGTTGATCTCCTCATGTTCTCCGCTTGTACCGTAAGATTTGGACCAAACAAAATTGCCACGTAAATCAAGTTTGTAAAGGGCTACGTTTTTAGCAACACCATTGTTCTCAGGTACATCAGCTACCAGTATGTATCCGTCCGATACTGCTACAACCCCTTTCCCAATATCGTCTTTATCAGAAATGCCGAAGGCATTGCGCCATTCTTCTTCCCCATCAGCATCTGCTTTCAGCACCAGTATATCACTTCTCCCGGTAGCGGCATTTTCTGTTTCACCGACCAGAATGAACCCACCGTCTGCGGTCTGAGCGATATCAAAGGCTTTTTCGTTCAGATTGGTGGTAAAAGTCTTACTCCAGATCTTACGGCCCGTCCGGTGCACCTTCAACATATACACATTGTTGGGGGCATTAAATTTTTCCCGGATATAGCCGGCCATGACAAAGCTACCGTCTTCCAGTTCGATCACCGCATTGGGCTGCTCGTGAAAAGATTCGTCGTAGATCTTTTGCCAGATGATCGTACCGTCTACATCGGTACGGATCGCCAAAATGTCAATGTCATTATCATCTCCGTATGATTCACTGAAGCCGACCAGCAGATTACCGTGGTCGACCGTAGCGATCACCGCTTTCGCCTGGTCTTCTTTGGAGCCGCCAACGCGAACTTCCCAACCCTGGCCAAAAGACCATACGGAACAGATCAACAGCGAGACAAGCAGGGCGCACTTTAGGCCCGACCAGTTCAGATGAGTCGCATATTTGGCATTGGATTGAAACATCTGTTTATTCTTTAGGTCGCTCGCTTTATTTGACATTACAAATATGTTTTGATTAGCAAGGAAAAACAAAGACAAAATTAATGATTTGTTGACTAAAAAAGCGTATTTTTGAAAAACACCAAAAATCAATGAACACAAATAATAATTGAAAATCAATTACTTAACACATACCTCCCTCAAATAATTGTGTTGACATCAAACAATAAACAAGCGTGAAAAAAAGTCAGGTTATCGCAATTGTTAGAACCTTAGATAAATCTGAAGTCCGGGAATTCCGCAAGTGGTTGCTTTCTCCGGTACATAATCAGCGGGAAGATGTGGTGCAGTTATTCGATTATCTGATGGTAGCCAATCACCTCGAAGAAGACAAATTTCTGCAAAAAGAACGAGTTTATCGTAAAATCTTTGGCAAGGAAGCATACAATGATGCAAAATTGCGTCAGACTAACCATTTCTTACTGAAATCACTGGAAGAATATTTTAATTATCAGATTAACGTTTCCGATGAAATCTCGACCAAGATCGGCCTGATCAAGAACTATCGCCGGAGGAATTTATTACGGCTGGTTCGCAAAAATCTTGATCAGACAGCCGGGTTATTGGAAGCATCTGACCTCCGAAACGAGGACTATTACTGGAACCAGTATGAATACCAACAGGAGCGATATAACTATCTTTCTCTACTGCAAAAAAGCTCGGAACTGGAGCTACAAGAGGTGTCTGATGCTCTGGAAAAAGCCTACATCACAGAAAAACTAATCTGGAGTTGTAGGCTGATCTTCCACCAGACCATTTACCGAAAGAACTATGATCTGGGACTCTTGCAACCGGTATTGCAAATGGTGGAAGAACGGAATCTAACGGGAGAACCCGCGATTGCTATCTACTTCCACGTACTTAAAGCGATGACCGACAAGGAGGACGACCATTTGCATTTCGAAAAACTGCGGATGGACATTGTCAAGTATGAGAATCATTTCCCCCGGCCCCAACTCAAGGAAATCTACCAAATGGCTATTAATTACAGCGTGCGAAAAACTAATGCCGGGCTGGCCACCTTTCAGAGAGAAATCTTTGAATGGTATCGCCAGGGTATTTTGAGTAAAGTGCTGATCGAATCGGAGAAATTGTCGCCGGCTACCTATAGCAATACGGTTACAGCTTCCCTGCAGGTTGGGGAATTCGAATGGGCAGAGAAGTTTATTGACGAATACAAAGCCATGCTCCCAAAAAAAGAGCGTGATAACCTTAGTCATTTTTCCAAGGCGAAACTTTTCTTCACACGCAAAGACTACAAACGAGCCATGGTGCTATTGGCACAAGCTGAATACCACAATATTCTAATCAACCTGAATGCAAAATCCATGCTCATCAAAATGTACTATGAACTGGATGAAATGGAAGCCCTTGAATTCCTTTTGGAAAGTATGCGGATTTATATCCGGCGCAAGGAGGTGATCGGTTACCACAGTAATTTATATCTCCGGCTTATTCAGTTTACAAAAAAATTGATCCGTATCAACCGATATGATAAGGAAAAAATGGCGAAACTACGCACAGAGATCCAAACTGCTAACCCTTTGCCGGAAAGACAATGGCTGTTGGAGCAATTAGATAAACTATAGATTATTTTATGTAAAAACTTGCAGAAGAAGAAGATATTGCTTTCCATTGTTTCACTTAAAACTTACTCTACCCTACTAAAAAGTTAGCGGGGTGAAAAAAACATAAGGAAGCGTCATATTTGGGTTACCACACTCAAAAACGAGCAACTTCCTTATGAAGCAATATTGCTGCGCCGAAGTTACGGCGATTCTGGACAAAGTGCCAATAGTCAAGAATCTGGCTCGCAAGAAATTCATAGTACTGTTTGTTTTGGCGATGATCAAAACCCGATCAGTACAGTTTTGCGAGGTAGCCCAAGCCCTTAATGACCAGGTCAAAGCCTCTTCTAATGAAGTCCGGATACAAGATTTCTTCCGAGAAG
>JAGQXH010000270.1 GCA_020436695.1 Lewinella sp.
CCAGCCATGAAGCCATTAACACAATCATCTTTTAGGCAGGTCGATCACTGTTACACTTTTTCTGTCTAAGAACTCACTAATTGATGAATGACCTTTTGATGCGCTGCGGAATTATGAGATCATCAATAACAATACCATTTCTGTTTTGGGTAAACGTCTCTTGTTGATGAATTTTGTTCATGTGTACCAGAGTTTAAGACCATTACCTTCCGGGAAAAGCAAATGAGTATCCGGTCAAATCCATGACGGATTTGACTGATCAACTGATGGTTAAAGCGGGCTCAATCCAGTAGAGATACTCGCCCTCTCCGGTCAGTAAGCAGTTGGTCGGTAATTAAGTAAGTGCCGGTAAGCGGCTCAATTATCACCGTAATATGGTGGCAAGGAGGCAGGCACACATGTAATATTGTTGCGAAAACCTGGAATAATGATGTAATTCAATTTTTCTACACCTACAAAGTACTAGACGCTACTCGGTGGTTGGCCATAAGTTTGAGAAAATAGTTTTGAGAAGTAAGCCGGATCCGAAAAGCCCACGGAATAAGCGATCTCTTTAATACTGAGATCTCTTTCTAACAGCATCCGATGGGCTTCCTGCAAACGTATCTGCCGGATAAAAATAGAGGGAGATCTATCGGTCAGTGCCTTAAGCTTGCGATACAGATGGGAGCGGTGCATATACAGGAGGTCACTCAATTCTTGGGGGCCGAAAGGATCATCTTTCAGGTGTTCTAGTATCAACTGACGGACTTTTAGCACGAAGGCATCTTCCTTTTCGGTGGCTGGATCCGGTTCAAAATGGGGCTGATTGTAGCGTTCACGGAGTTTACGCCTCAACTCGATAAGTTTGCGCAATCGTATCTCCAGTTCCTCTCGATAAAAAGGTTTTACCAGATAGGCATCCGCGCCGTATTCGAGGCCTTCGAGCTTAGAAGCCATATCCGCTTTAGCCGTCAGCAGGATAATGGGAATGTGACTCGTACGTTCTTCCTGTTTTAAGGTACTGCACAATTCAAAACCATCTACTTCCGGCATCATTACGTCACTGATGATGACGTCGGGGATATGTTCCAGTGCCAGATCGATCCCCTCCCGGCCATTGCGGGCGAATAATAGCTTGTATTCCGGGGAGAGGCAGGAGGCAATGAATTGCATGACGTCGAGGTTATCTTCCACCAAAAGTAGTTGCGGCAATTCTTCTTCGTTTCCAAATTCAGGCTGATCAGTGCTTTTTCCCAACAAGGTATCGGATTGGACGGCCTCTGGTATAGACAGGGCCTTCCAGTCGGAATCTCCGTCTACTAACTCCCAGGTTGCCTGATTGCTAATAGGTAATAGCACCGAAAAAGTACTTCCCTCTCCGAGCTGGCTTTTGACCGTGATCTCACCATTCATCTGCTCAACCAGGCCTTTGGTCAATGCCAATCCGATACCCGTGCCTTCTGCCCGGCGGGTCGGACCAGCTTCTACCTGGTGGAAACGGTCGAAAATATGAGGTAATTGCTCTGCTTCGATACCAATGCCGGTATCCTTCACCCGGAGCATCAGAACTGCTTTACCAGCTTTTTCTCCGGCGCGGGCCGTAATCGTCACTTTACCATATTCTCGGGTAAACTTAAGTGCGTTGGAGATCAGATTAGAGAGGATCTGTAATATCTTTTCCGGATCGTAATCCATGATCAATTCTTCCTGATCTGCGTAAAAGTTTAAGTTGATCTTTTGATTAAGCGCCAGAGAATGAAAGGATTCGGTAATGTACCTTAGATAGCTCAATATATCTCCCTGGATCATATGGAGATGTAATTTTCCAGCTTCTATTTTAGCCAGATCCAGCATGCGGTTGACCAGATCGAGCAGATTTTGACTATTTCGGCGGATGATTTCTTTTTCCTTGGGATGGGTCTGGATTTGTTCGGTCGTCCCCTGAATGACGGTGAGTGGTGTGCGGAATTCGTGGGTAATATTGGTGTAAAACTGATTTTTCAACGTATCAAACTCCTTGGTTTTTCCCAATTCTATCTCCCGGTGCCGAAGGGTATTGATCCGGTATCCCGCGCCAACTGATAACAGGATCATCGACAAGGCAGTACCCATCCGAAAAATATCCCGATAGGGCATAAACGATGGTAAAAACCCCAATACCATGAATATGCCGACAAAACCGGCTATTGGGATAGGAGCCATTCCAATAAGCAATACTTTCGCGTACGGCTTACGATGATAAAGAGCAATGACAGGGGTAATGATTACAAAAAGGAAGAACAAGAGCGCACAAATACGATAATACTGAAATATAAAAATACCTTTAATAGGGTAAACCGTATTTTCATCCATATAAGCCAGAATAGAAATGATGATAAATACCACCATAAAACCGTTAATCCAACGGCTGACGCCGGGGTAAATGGAGGGTAAATCTGCGTAAGCCTCAACAAACTTCATCAGGCCATAGCCAAAGATCAGGGTTGCCGGAAAACGCAGGAATATAGCCCAGTAGGATTCGTAGCCCCAGTAGAACGGATTGAATTCTTCCTTGAAAATGGATTCATGGAGGTCGTACAAAGCATAGCCGGCCAGAAAAACAGCAAGGTATAAAACCGTCTTATCTTTAGTGATCAGGTAAATGATGGCAAAGAATAGGAACTGAATGATCAAAAAACCGTGCATCAGTCCGGTATAGTAGGTCCGAAAGGGCAAATTACGGGTAAAAGATCGCGGATCTACCTGTGTGATTTTTGGAGCGACCACCCTCCCGGCTAATAAGTCCGGGGCAATAGATCGCAGCCTGAAAAAAACCGTCAGGGTGTCCCGGGCTTTCATTTTTACCTGAAAAAATGGCATCCAGTAGGGCAGCTCTTTTTCTTCGGGAGGCATTTCCGGTTCGATGTGCTGCCCCTCATAATGCCCATTTTGATCGGGCAAAAACACTTCCAGCTCTTTCCAGCTTCGGTTCCAGATCCACATCCAGGCCTCCTTCTCCTGATCGAAGGTATTGAACACTTTAAACCGAAACCAGTAAGTGGTCGATTTTTCAAACTCCCGATTCAGTTCAACCGGTTCCCAGTTTACGGAGGATAGCCCCTCCTGAAGTGCTTCAAAAGTTGTTGCCGATTGCACTTCGGTCCTTACTTCCAGAAAAGTTTTATCAAAATCTCCGAAAAAATGGAAAGGGGAAGTTCTACCACCGTAAGGAAAAGTGTCAACGAGAGTAAAAACCTGGTTTCCCGATGATGAGTTTTCCTGGGCGATAAGTTGAGTACCAAAACATAAAACGAGCAGGGTGATGGGCAGAAAGAAATAATTTGAACAATTCATATAACTGGGTTGGTGGTGTTAGTACGGAGTAGTTTGACGGAATATAAATGTACAATTTTCTCTGCTAAGTTTTAAAAACACCACACACATTCTCCTGATTGTCAATGACTTGGCAAGAAAAACTTAAAAATTGTACATTTATTTTTTCTCCGTCTCTTAGTCGTTTGATAGAAATAAACGATCCCTTGGGTATAAATTATAGTTATATCATTTTACTCCCCAAATACCACCACCTCACTAGGCTTATACCCGATCCGGTCTGCCTTCACTTCGATCTGTGCACCTTGCGGTATAGCCACCGCCGAACCATCGTATATCGACCAGGCCTTTGGTTTATCTCCATTTTCAATAATGCGATAACCAATGGAAGCGCCTTCGGTAGCACAGGTGATCGACACTTTATGCCCACCGGTGATACTGACCTCCGGATCGGCGGTCACCGGCTGCGTCTCCTGTCCGCCCCACAATTGCAGGATCAGTTCCCGTTCCGGCAGATTAGGCTGATCACCGATCTCAGCCAGCCAGCGGTCCATTTCCGTACTCAGTTCCCTGAGTTTATCGGCGTATTGCGGATCATCCGCGATGTTGTGCAGTTCGTGCGGGTCATTATCGCAATCGAAGAGTTCTTCCCGTGGTTTACTTTCCCGGAACCACTGCATCTGGTATTCGTCCAGGGTGCCGGCATCGCGCATACGCAGGAGTTCACGCATGGTCGGGATCTGCTCCCGGTAGGTCACCGGCAGATAATAGCCCTGTTCCGGCCGGTAGTTTCGGATGTATTTGAATCGCTTATCACGAACGGCGCGGATAGCGTCGGTAAATCCGTCAAAACGGTCTGCTGCACCGTGGATGTAATCCCGCTCACCGGGAGCATCGTATTTTCCAAGCCACGCCCGGCCATCCATATAGTCCGGAGGTTCTATTCCGGCAAGCGACAACACAGTAGGTGCCAGATCGACAAAACTCAGTAATTGTCCATCGCTGGTGCCGGCCCGCTGCTTGTTGGGGAAACGCACGATCAGTGGCGTATTCAGCCCGGAATCGTAGATCAGTCGCTTCTGTCGCGGCATCGGGCCACCGTGATCACCGTAGAAAAAGATGATCGTGTTTTCCAATAAACCGTCGGCTTCCAATTGAGCAAGCACCGCACCAAGTTCCTTATCCATTTCCGCAATGTTATTGTACACCTTCCACATATCCCGACGAACAGAGTCGGTCTGCGGGAGATACGGCGGAATGGGAAAATTCAGGTCGGGAGAGACGTGCACCGGTGTTTCCTCCGGAGAAGTCTTACCGTTCCAGGCTCCGGTTGCAAAGCTGGTATCCCCCGCCTGATAAAAACGGAACTCGTTCTTACGCATGCCGTAGGGTTCGAACAGTCCCGACTCGTGGGTGACCGTGAAATTGAATATGGAGAAGAAAGGCTGTCCGTCTGCCCGGTTACGCCAATGCGCAAAATTGCCGCTCTCATCCCAGGCCGTCACCGGCGCATTGAACTGATAATCCGTCTTTGAGTTATTGGTGCAATAATAACCGTTCATCCGCAACCACTCGCTCATCATCCTGACCTGAGGGGGCGGTACCGCTTCATAAGGCGGCAAGCCGGTGACTTCCGAGTAGGAACTGGTACGCATATGATTAGCCCCTATACCGGATGGATACATGCCCGTAGCGATGGCTGCCCGGCTGGGAGCACATACACCGGAAGGCGAAAAAAAACGGGGATAGACCACTCCTTCAGCCGCCAGCCGGCTCAAATTGGGTGTTTCGATGGTAGAATCTCCAAAAGAAGGAATATAGGCACTCATATCTTCTGTGACGAGCCACAGGATATTGGGTTGCTCCGGCAGTTGCAACGGAGCCGGCTGGGAATCTCCCGCATCCGGGGCATCTTCCGGCTGACAACTGATCAGAACTAAACATAAGATCAGGCTACTGCAATAGCCCAGAAGGTGTAAGTTGGGTATTTTCATCTTGTTTGCTTGTTTTTGCCGGTATTGAGCAATGATCGGCAAAATTTGGAGAAAAGCAGTCCTGCTCTTACTGGTTATCTGAGTGGTGAAAGAGAAGGAGGGACCGTGCGATTCAGCTCTCAATGTAAGGAAAAGCCGGGAAAAGTTAGTACTTTCAGCAAACCGAAAAGTACTAAGTAGTTTGACGAAAAACCTACGCAATTGCCTGCTATGATCCTGACAGCACCCACCAAATTGAGCGCCGTAACGGTCGGTTTACTGATCCTCCTCATTGTGGGCTGCAGAGAATACCTACCCTCTGAACTGGCCAAAGCTTACGCCGTCCTCCCGGAAAAGATCGATTTTAATTTCCACGTCAAACCCATTCTCTCCGACAAATGCTTCAGTTGTCACGGCCCGGATGCTGCCAATCGTAAGGCTGGTCTGCGCCTGGATACTCCCGAAGGAGCCTACGCCGAGCTGCCGGAAAACCCCGGAGTCCGGGCGATAGTCCCTTCCAACCTCCACAAGAGTGCACTCTTTCATCGGATCATATCGGACGACGCAGAGCAGATAATGCCGCCGCCCGAATCCAAACTATCGCTTACAAATGAAGAAAAAGCCGTCTTGCTGCGTTGGATAAAAGAAGGTGCCGCCTATCAGCCTCACTGGGCTTTTATACCTCCAAAAAAAGCTTCATCACCTAAGGTACAGAACGAAGACTGGCCGGAAAATGAGATCGACAACTTCATCCTCGCCCGGCTGCAAGAAGAAGGTCTTACACCAGGTACGGAAGCGGACAAACGCACTCTCATCCGCAGACTGAGTTTTGACTTGAGGGGTTTACCACCCAGTAAGGAAGAGATCGACCTATTTCTATCGGATAATAGTCCTGATGCCTACACCACATTGGTTGATCAGTTCCTGGCTTCCCCTGCCTATGGCGAGCGCATGGCGATGGACTGGATGGATGTGGCCCGCTATGCCGACAGCGATGGCTATCTGGACGATAAGCATCGTGACTTTACGCCCTGGCGCGATTGGGTGATCCGGGCGTTTAACACCAATCTACCTTATGACCAATTCGTTACCTGGCAACTAGCGGGCGATCTGCTTCCCAATGCCACGCAGGAGCAGATACTAGCTACAGCCTTCAACCGCCTGCATCGTAAAAATTCCGAAGCAGGGATCGTTTTTGAAGAATATCGCGTGGAATACGTGGCTGACCGAACCAATACGCTGGGTAAAGCCTTTCTGGGCCTGACGATGGAATGTGCCCGCTGTCACGACCATAAGTACGACCCGATCAGCCAGCAGGATTATTACCGCACCTTTGCCTTTTTTAACAGCACGAATGAAATGGGAACGGCCGTTTACGGTCCAAACCAAACACCCGGTCCCTCATTGCTACTGAGTACTGAGGACCAGAGCGAGATCATTGCTTTTCTGGAGCGAAAAATTGCGCAACAGTCCGATAGCCTGCAGCGGCTTCTGGCCGTACCTGATCCTGCGATGACAGCTTGGGCAGCCGACGAACAGGCTATCCTTCGCGAACTGGATCAACAACAAAAAAACGGCCTGCAGGCTGAGCTAAGCTTTGATGACTTCAAACAGGTGGATGAAAAGCATTACTCGCTGGCCAATTCGGTAAAAAACACGAAACCGGTAACGGTCAAAGAACCCGTGATCGCCCCCGGAAGCTCCGGCAACGGACTGTTCTTTAATACCTACACCAGCCTGAAACTGCCGGATAAGATCGGCTGGTTCGACCGCACTGATCCCTTTAGCATCAGCCTGTCGGTCTATCCGGATACTATTTACTCCGAAGCGGGCCTGTTTTTTCACTGTGAAGACATTCGATTGGGATATAAAGGTTACTCCATGCACCTGGAGGATAATCACCTCAAATTCATCATGGCCTATTCCTATCCGCAAAATGCGATCCAGGTCCGAAGCCCTGAACCGCTACCGGTGAAAGCATGGACAGTACTGACGCTGACCTATGACGGATCCAGTCGGGCGGATGGTATTCATCTGTATTGGAATGGAGAAGAGGTACCACTTCAGATCGATTACGACCATTTGTATAAAGGCATTTTATACGAGCCGGATATTCATACCTATGGATTTGCCGGATTTCAGTTGGGAGAACGCAACTTCATTAAGATCATGAAGAAGGGAGGTGTGGATGAGTTGCGCATCTATGATCGCCCGCTGACTGCCCTGGAAGTACTGTACCAGTACGACCGGGAGATGACCGCCAAGTATCTTCAAACAGCTGATGATCCGGGAGCAAAGGCTTTGCTGCAAACCTATTACCAGCAGCACCATCAACTGAAAATAATCCGGGCTCAGGCCCAATTGCGATCCACCCGCTGCCAACTTAATGACACCATTACCCCGATCAAAGAAATTATGGTAATGGGTGATCTACCTGAGGCCAGGCCTACTTTCGTACTGCAACGCGGGCTATACAGTGCTCCGGGAGAGGCAGTGCAGCCCGGGGTTCCGGAGCGCCTCCTGCCCTATCCCGATGAACTGCCTTCTAACCGCTTAGGACTGAGTCAGTGGTTGTTTCAAGCAGAACATCCCCTGACGGCACGCGTCTTCGTCAACCGCATCTGGCAAATGCATTTTGGGACGGGGATCGTACGAACAGCCGAAGATTTCGGCAGTCAGGGAGCCTTACCGTCCCATCCTGAGCTGCTGGACTGGTTGGCAGTAGACTTCATGGAATCCGACTGGGACATCAAAGCGCTGCATCGGAAGATCGTGTTATCCGCCACTTACCGGCAGTCATCTCGTCAAAGGCCGGAACTGCAGGTACGCGACCCCAACAATCAACTGCTGGCTCGTGGTCCGAGCTTCCGCCTGCCGGCCGAAATGATCCGGGATAATGCCCTGGCCGTCAGTGGACTGCTGGTTGCCCGGCAGGGAGGCCCCAGCACCTATCCTTATCAGCCGGAAGGATTGTGGGATGAGATCAGCAATAAATCCTGGCGTTATCCCTATTTGCAAAAACCGGGAGAAGGGTTGTATCGGCGCAGCCTGTATACCATTTTCAAACGCACCGCTCCCCCACCCTCCATGCTGATCTTCGATGCCTCAGACCGAAGTGCCTGCACCGTACGCCGGGAACGAACCAATACGCCCTTACGGGCTCTGGTGTTGCTCAATGACCCACAATATCTCGAAGCCGCCCGGGTACTGGCCGAAAAGGAATTGAGGGCTGATGTGAAAGATATACAGGGCCGTTTGGGGCAGGGATTTGCCCTGATCACCGGCCATCCTCCCGATCCCAGGGAACTGGATCTGTTGATGCAATTCTTCCGGGAAGAGCTGAATGAATTCACCCAACACCCGCAAAAAACCCTGGATTATCTGAGTACCGGTGAAATGCTGAGAGATGAGGAATTACCCCCAGAGCAAACAGCAGCAATGGCCTCGGTACTTCATGCGGTGATGAATACGGCGGAAGCATATACCCGGTACTAATGACGGCCCTTCGACTTCGCTCAGGGCGCGCTTACGACTACTTTACTTTTGACTTAATTTCAAACCATGCCAAACCTTCCAGACTCCTTCTCCCCATCCCGCCGGGATTTTTTCCGTCGCTCCACGCTGGGCCTGGGAGCGATTGCACTTTCCGGATTGATGGATCCATTGGGAGCATCCTCAGCCTTCCCTTCGAATACAATAGCGCCACTACTTCCCGGAGGACACTTTCCGGCAAAAGCCAAAAGAGTGATCTACCTTTTCCAAAGCGGAGGTCCTTCTCAATTGGAGTCCTTTGATTACAAACCTGCCCTACAGCGCTGGCACGGCCGGGAAATACCCGATTACATCAAGAAAACCCAACGCAATTCGGGCATGGTTTCCGGGCAGACTACCTTCCCGTTGGTGCAGTCCATTTTTGATTTCAAACAGTACGGCCGGGCCGGAGCCTGGGTCAGTGAGTTGTTTCCGCATACGGCAAAAATTGTGGATGAACTGTGTATCGTCCGCTCTTTGTATACCGAAGCCATCAACCACGAACCGGCCGTGATGTTCGTGCAAACGGGTTCGCAACTGGCGGGACGGCCCTCCATCGGAGCCTGGCTGAGCTACGGGTTGGGAACGGATAATGAGAACCTGCCGGCTTTTGTCGTAATGGTGAGTAAAGGAGGGGGCGCACAGCCCCTGAGTTCCTCAGCCTGGAGTAATGGCTTCCTGCCCTCACATCATCAGGGCGTACAGTTCCGTTCCGGTAAAGATCCGGTACTCTACCTGAATAATCCCAATGGTGTTGAACAAGCTGACCGGGAACGGGCACTGGACTACATCAGGCAAATGAACGAAATACAGAAGGATCATTGGGGCGATCCGGAGATCGATTCTAAGATCAAACAATATGAAATGGCCTTCCGCATGCAGACTTCGGTGCCGGAAGCGGTGGATGTGAGCGGAGAACCGGACTACATATACGATCTCTACGGTGAAGAAGCCAGGCAACCGGGCACCTACGCCGCTAATTGCCTCAAGGCGCGCCGTCTGGCCGAACGTGGGGTGAAATTCATCCAGTTATACCACATGGGCTGGGATCATCACGGCGGGCTACCCGGCGGCATGCGACGGCAGGCACTACAGACCGATCGGGCTACGGCAGCCCTGGTAGAGGATCTGAAGCAACGCGGTCTGCTGGAAGACACCCTCGTGATCTGGGGTGGTGAGTTTGGGCGCACCAGTTTCTCCCAGGGACGGCTAACGGCCGACAACTATGGACGAGATCACCATCCGGGGTGCTTCACCATGTGGATGGCGGGCGCCGGTGTGAAAGCCGGGCTGGTATACGGACAAACCGACGAGTTGGGCTATAATGTGGTACAGAACGGCGTGCATGTGCACGACTTTCAGGCAACCCTGCTTCATCTGCTGGGACTGGACCATGAGCAGCTGACCTTTAAACACCAGGGACGGCGGTATCGGCTGACCGATGTGCATG
>JAGQXH010000271.1 GCA_020436695.1 Lewinella sp.
GGACTGTTCTCTAAGAAAATATGGATTTTTTCCGGTGCGTCATTGATGATGATAGAATGGAGATAAGGAGTTTCCAGATGCCCCGCAAAGGAAAATGCTCCGTTTTGAATGATCGTTGAGTCTACCAGGATCTGTCCGTTAGTGTTCAGATCGAGTTTGACCAACTTCGCCCAGCCGTCTTCCAGGCCGTTAATGGTGGCATTGATGGTAAATCCATCCGCCGGTTGGACGGCGGTTCGGCAGGAAGACAAACAAAGTAGAAGGATTATCCAGTTGATATTGATCTGAGCTTTCATAGGGCTATTTTCATCGGCTCAAATCTAAGGATAAATTTACGCTATTCTTATTTAGGTCAAATGTTCTACTGCCGGCCGGTAAGTAGATCTTAGATCAAACAGTCCGGTTCGGATCGACTCAGGATACCCGATCTATCTAACAATTATAGCAACCCGGCCCGGCATTATGCACCTGAATATACTCAGCTCTTTCGTCGGCAAAGATCTCCTGAATGGCGGTTTCCAGGAATTTGTCCTTCTAATCCTGGAACTGTGCCTGTTCAAAGGCATTAATGATCATTTTTCTTTCCGGTTGCCAGCGGTAACCGCCCATCATACCGTCGCTACGGATCACGCGGTGGCAGGGGATGAGATAAGCGATGGGATTTTTGCCGATGGCGGTGCCTACCGCTCTCACGGCTCCGGGCTTACCAATGGCGGTACTAACATCCTGATACGTGCGAAGCTGCCCGTAGGGGATCTGTACCAGCGCTCTCCATACCTGGATCTGAAAAGGAGTACCCCGGAAATAGATGCCGATCTTTTCCTTCGGGACTTTCCAGTCGGCAAAATATTTTTTCAGTAGCTGTCCGTACCTGCCCAGTTCCTGGGTAAGAACTGCTTTTGGATATTCCTCATCCAGTTCCTCCAAGGCCGCATCCGGCCCATTGGTAAAGGCCAGTTTGCACACTCCTTTGTCGTTTTCGCCGATAATGGCCTCCCCGAAGGGCGTGGGGATGATCTCCCAGCGGATTTGCATGCCTTCCCCCTGCTTCTTGAACTCTCCGGGTGTACAGGCTTCGTACTTCAGGAAGAGGTCGTGTAATCGGCCATTTCCCGACAACCCTACATCGTAGGTAGTCTCGAGAGTGGACTTGCCCAGTCGCAGGAGTTTTTTGGATTGTTCCACGGTCAGGTATTGCAGGAATTCCTTTGGGCTTACGCCTGCCCATTCCTTGAAAATACGTTGCAGATGAAATTTACTGAGGTGAACATGATCACTGATCTCGTCCAGCGTAGGCTGATGAGACTGATGCGCAGTGATATATTGGATCGCTGCTGCTACTGTTTGGTAATGATGATTTCCGTTATTCATGAAACAAAGATCAGTAGAAGCGATAATTGTATCAATCCGGTTCTTGCTGTTTGACAGATAAAGTATCTGGTAGTGTGAGTGTGCATTTTTTAGGATACGATTCACAGCCCTCTGGCTTTCCTTTCCAGCGGCAGGATCGACTCGTATACAGCCCGGTTAACCGGCACTTCCATTCCCAGTTTTTCAGCCAGGCGAACTACCGTGCCATTCTGATACTCAATCTCCGACGGCCGTCCGTCCCACACATCCCTGGCCATGGAGAAAGTAGTGTCGGGGGCAAGCGTATCAATGTAGCCTGCAGTTTTGGAAACGATATCCGAAGGCAGGTCGACGCCGCTTCGGGTGGCCAGTTCTGCGATCTCGTCGAGCAGGTCGATCATCATTTTGCGGTACTCGCTGGTTGATCTTAGCTCACCGGTTTTTTTCCCGGTCATAGCCATTAGGCCGCCTACGCAAATGAAAATGAATTTTTTCCACAGATCACTTTGTATATCCTCCGAGGCAGTGGCATTGATCCCCGCCTCATCAAAAAGACCTTTTAATGTGCTAAGCCTTGGGCTGAAAGAGCGATCCAACTCACCGAAAACAATGCTGGGCGTGGCTCCCATATGATTTATCACCCCGGGCGCTTCAATTTTACTGATGATCCTGCACAGCCCTCCAAGTACGTGTGATCGATCAATGACCTCCGTCAATTCTTCCGCAGCCATGATCCCGTTCTGCATGGGAAGCACCATGCTGGTCGGATGCAGGATGTCCCTGATCGCATCGCGGATCTCTTTAACCTGCCAGGCCTTGACCCCGAGCATGACCAGATCGGGGTCTTTTATTGTCCTGATATCATCGGTTGCCTGGAAATCGCGGACGTGGAAATCGCCCAGGATGCTTTTAATGTGCAGGCCTTCGGTCTTTAAGGCTTTCAAATGTTTATTTCGGGCAACAAAGGTGACTTCATTACCGGATTGTACGAGTCGGGCTCCAAAATAACCTCCAACTCCTCCGGCTCCTATAACGGCGATTTTCATAATTACGGTTTCGGTTTGTATAAAGCTAACATATCCACAGGACCTGAGTTCAAATCGCTATCGAAGGTTGCCATTTTAAGTAAGATAAAATATGCTGCCTGTTGTCGGGGCGATAGCTAATTCATTGCCAACAAAATTCTATAGCACCGAATTGAGATGACTTATTCCCCAACGGGAGATTCGATACAATATGGTTCCATTGCTGCATGGCTATTATCTCAATGCAACAATGAATCAATGGAACATGAGTAATGATATCTATTTTAATGAACAATGTATTAATGAGATCAATCAGTTGTAACCTTTCGCTATTTCTGATCGTCTTACCGGAAAATTTGCAATTCATAAGGATTAGGCGTGGGGGAGTATCCTGTTCTATTACATCTCCTAAATAACCACCAGATCTATACTACTTAAATCTTCACCCGATGTTAAAGAATTATATCCTCGTTGCCTTTCGCAATTTGTGGAAACACAAGTTTTACTCCATCATCAATATCCTGGGGCTGGCTATCGGCCTATGTTGTTTTTTATTCATTCTCGTCTTCGTCCGGGATGAACTGAGTTTTGATAAATATCACGAAAAAGGCGACCGGACCTACCGGGTCAATTTTGAAGGCTTTGCCTTTGAACAGGAGTTGAATTACGCGGTAGTGGGGGCACCTTTAGGACCGACCATACTGGAAAAATTTCCCGAGGTAGTGCAGCAGTGCCGGTTTCGGGACCGGGGCAGTTATACAGTGCAATACAAAGATCAAAGCTACCGCGAGGATAAATGGATCTTTGCGGATTCCACGCTGTTTGATGTTTTCTCCTTTGAGCTGGTACAGGGTGACCCCAAACGGGCGTTGGCCGAACCCAATACCCTGGTGATCACGGAGGACGTGGCACTGAAATATTTTGGGAATGAAGACCCCATGGGTAAAAGCCTCAAAGCAGATAATGATGAATTGTACCGGGTCAGCGGCGTAATGAAGGCCATGCCCAGGAACACGCATTTCAATTTCGATCTTATCGCCTCACTGAGTAGTCTGGAGGAAAGCCGGAGACCGGCCTGGCTGAGCAGTAATTTTCAGACGTATGTCGTCTTGCAGGAAGGTGCTGATCCGGAAACCGTAAATGCCAAATTCCCGGCGCTGATCCGGGAAAATGTCGGTCCTGAACTCGAACAGTACCTGGGGCAGACCTATGAAGATGTAGTGGCTGCCGGTAATCACATTGAATTTTCGCTTTTCCCCATGCCGGATATTCACCTGTATTCCGACAAACGCGAAGAATTGGGAGCCAACAGCGACATCAAGTACGTCTATATTTTCACATTCATCGGAGTATTCATCCTCTTCCTGGCCTGTATCAATTTCATGAACCTCTCGACAGCCCGTTCGGCCGCACGGGCCAAAGAGATCGGCATGCGGAAGGTAGTAGGTGCCGGCAAGCCGCAGTTGATCTTCCAGTTTCTCAGCGAATCGATCGTTATTACCTTTTTGGGTTTTCTGATCGCAGCCGGCCTTTTCCTGGCGTTGCTGCCGTATTTCAATACGCTTTCCGGTAAGGAGTTGCTGCTGCGCCAGGTACTGACGCCCGGATTGGTGCTACTGATCCTTTCGCTGGTAGTAGGGGTAGGCATTGTTGCCGGGAGTTATCCGGCTTTCTATCTGTCTTCCTTTAAGGCACTGAATGCGCTGGCCGGGAAGATCGTCAAAAGGGTGGGGCAGCAGTTTAGTCTGCGTTCCGGGCTGGTTATCTTTCAATTTGCGGTAACGGTTGCCTTGATCGTTGGTACTATCGTGATCTCCAACCAACTGCACTACATACAAAACAAAAAGCTTGGGTTTGAAAAAGATCAGATCCTGATCCTGAAAAACTACTATGCACTGGATAATAATTGTTTGCCCTTTAAACAGGAGGTACTGAAGCACCCAGGAGTGGTAAACGCTACTATGAGTAGTTCGCTGCCTACACCCTCCAGCCGGAACACTTCGGCTGCGATCCTGGGGCGCAATCCCGACCCGGCTAAAACCCATGTCATCAACATGTTCGATGTAGATCATGATTATCTCAATACGCTGGGTATGGAGATTGTCCAGGGCCGGGATTTTTCGCGTGACCGCCCTTCCGATTCTCTGGCAGTGATCTTAAATGAGTCGGCAGTGGAACTGTACGGACTGGATGATCCTTTGAATGCCGAGATCAGTAGTTTTGACGGCGGGACCGACGAGAATCCGGAACTGATCACTTACCGGGTGATCGGTGTCGTAAAGAATTTTCATTTCGAATCACTGCGCAACACCATCGGCCCTCTGGCCATCTTTTTGGGCAACTCCAGAGGGCGCTTGTCCATTAAGGTGAATACCGATGACATGCCGGCACTGATCGACGACCTGCGCCGGCAGTGGCAGGATATGGCACATGGACAGCCTTTTTCCTACAGTTTCATGGATGAAGATTTTTCATCGGTCTACCAGGCGGAAACCCGCATCGGCAGCATTTTTTCGGTTTTCACTTTTCTGGCCATTTTTATTGCCTGCCTTGGGTTATTTGGTCTGGCGACCTTCTCCGCCGAACAGCGTACCAAAGAGATCGGTATCCGAAAGGTGATCGGGGCCTCCATACCGCGCATTTTCGTAATGCTGACCTCGGAGATCCTGAAATGGGTATTCATTGCCAATCTGATCGCATTGCCACTGGCCTATTATTTTATGCAGCAATGGTTGCAGGGCTTCGCCTATCCGGTGAGTATACATTGGTGGACGTTCGGCATAGCGATGCTGGCCAGTCTGTTGATCGCTCTCATCACTGTGAGTCAGCAGGCGATCCGGGCAGCCTTGCGGAATCCGGTGCAGGCGTTGCGGTGAGTTCCCTTGTCAATGATTTTGAACTGATGAGGAGCAGTAATCCTTTTTCGGTACGAATAGATATTCCTGCCTGAGCATATTTGGTGGCGCAGTTTGCTGACTAATGAGCGTAGTACTTAGAAAAGTGAGCACTGTACAATAGAAAGAGCGTTTTAGTGTAGGAGGCATTGTTGTTTTTGTAGGAATGACAAAATAAGGAACAGATTTATTACAGCGATAAAGGAAAAATATGAATTTTGTTTCAAGCTACTGATTTTCGGGAAACAAAAATATAATAACTGAGCACAGCGGAAACAGTAAACACCAAAATACTCTTCCAACCGGTTCCACTAACCTGTTCCATATTTAGTGACGGGGAGATGCCAATATCCTTATACTGCATGGGAAAAGCGTAGGGAAAATAGGCAGCCAGGGCCGGGAAAGCCATATAGCAGATGAAGCCCACTACCAGCAGGATGACGCCCAGACTTAAAGGAAAGACCTGGTTTTTGAACAACAGCGAAAAGGTGAATTGCAGGCCGATCACCCCCAGAGAATAAACCAACACTTTCATTGCATCTGAGCCTATTTCGGAAAAATGAGGGAAAAAATACCCGAATTCCGTTTCCGGATGCAGCCAGTAAACGGGGAAGGCGAGCAAATAGGAAGCAAGTAAGAACAACAACAAAACGCCCGCTGTAAAAAGGACGGTAATGACCAGCTTCCCACCAAGTAATTGCCAACGGGGATTGGGGAGGGTCAATAATATCCGCCAACTATCCGCCCTGTCTTCCTGATGGATGATGAGGCTGGTAATGGCAATGATCACAAGTGGGAAAATCAGCAAAGAGAAATAGGTCATGTTCATATTCAGGTAACCTTCCCAGGGGTTTTTTTCCAGTTGAACAAAGGCTTCAGGCCCCATCATATATAGGACCATCCGGATGAGAGGTAGCCCCAGTCCACTGATCAGTGCCAGATTCATCATGGATCTTTGATTTAACTTCACCCATTCTGCTTGGATCGTATTCCACATGATTATTTGCTGATTTTAAAGAGTGATCGTATCAATGAACAATTGCTCCAGTCCTTTTCTGTCAGGCTGCAACGCATAGATATCTACTCCGCCGGAGGACAGCCGCCTTACAATAGGGGGAATGTCCATTTTGCCTTCGATCCGGATCTTTAGCTTGCTGGTCTTTTCATTGGCTTCAATTTCGGCATGCTTTGGCTGTAGTAAGGCTGTCGCTCGGGCGGTATCTGATACTTCTATTTCCAGAAAAGTATTTTTTTGCCGTAAACGCCGGAGTTCTTCCATACTGCCCTGGAAAAGCAAGGTTCCATTCTTAATAATGCCGATATCGGTGGCGATCAGTTCGATCTCGGAGAGAAGATGGCTGGATACGAGGAGGGTCTTGCCCTGCTGGTTTAGATCCAGTAGCAGCTTCCGGAAAGCGATCCGGCCGGTCGGGTCCAGTCCGCTGGTAGGTTCATCCAGTACGATTAGTTCGGGATCGTCGAGAAGAGCGATGGCTAAACCCAATCTTTGTTTCATTCCTGTGGAATACGCTTTGCACTTTTTATAAAGATTGGGGGATAAGCGCACCATTTCCGCTACTTCTGTAATGCGCGCCACCGGCAGCCCCCGGTAACGGCAGTATATTTTCAGATTATCATATCCGGACAAAGTACCGTGACAGGAAGGGGATTCAATTAAGAAACCGACCTTTTTCATAATGTCTCCCCGGTATTGTTGCAGGGAGTGGCCCAGTACCTGGAGCTTCCCTTTTTGAAAAGGGATCAGCCCGGCAATGTGCTTGATAGTGGTTGATTTTCCGGCACCGTTCTCGCCGACAAAAGCGAAAATGGACCCTCTGGGCACCTGGAGCTGTAGATCGTGTAATACCAGGTTTTTTCCATGGTAGGAAAAGCTCAGGTCTTCTATTTCAATGACGTTTGAATGTGTACTCATCTTGATTCCTGATATTGATCTAAAATAGATATCACTCTTTTGATCAGATAATCATTGCCGCCGTCGGTAAAGTGGATAGCGATAGCTGCCTTATTTTCGGGAGAATAGTAAGCAAAAGTATCCCACAGCCCATCGTGTCCATGAATGAAATGGCCAAATGCTTTGACCGACTTTATGCCCAGACCGTATAATTCATTAACATTGGTTGATGGCGGTAGAGACAGCATCTCCTCTAAGGTCTCTTCCCTTTGAAAAACATTGCCTCTAAATAGATGATAAAAGAACCTACTGAGATCGGCAGTGGTGGAGATTAAACCACCGCCTCCGAATAGATCGACGGAAGCATCTACCTGAGAAAAGTCTATCCGATCGTAATAGCAGCGAACCAGCGGGAGCGCATTCTTAGGAGGCTGTACAGTTTCCATCCAGGTAGAGGTTAATCCAATTTTCTCGTAGTCGATGAGTTGTTCCACGGCATCGCCCAGATTCAAACCGGTGATTGTTTCCAATATTTCTCCCAGAAGAATATAACCGGTATCGCCATAGTGTTGACTTTGTCCCGGTGGACCTAGAGGGGCGCCCCATCTCACGGCCCCTTCCAGTTGTTCGGTTCTGGTCCATTTCTTTTCTGTTTGAGCACGGATCATGGCGATATAGGGAGAAGGATGAGCACTGGAGCCGAATACATAATCGTATAGGCCTGAAGTATGATCCAGGCAATGCCGGATGGTAATTTTGTTGATTTGATAGCCATCGGCTTCCAGCAATTGCAGGTGATGATCGGATATAAATTGGGAAATGGGATCCTCGATCGATAATTGTCCTTCTTCCTGTAATCGGAGAATAGCTGCCGCTACAAAAGTCTTGGCCACACTGGCGATCCGGAAGGGCTGATCGATGTGGAAGTTGGAGAAATTGTCCAGATCGCTGACACCGGCGGTACCGGTCCAAATAATGGCATCCTCCGGTGCGTAAACGGATAGGCTGACGCCCGGCGTCCAGGCAAATTTGGAAGAGACGGTATTGTCCAGTTCTTTCTGCATCCGTTCGGCTACGGAGGTCTTGTGCTCTTTACAGTTAGCCAGGAGCAGGCAAATGATCAACAAACTTATCAACCGGCAGTTTTTCATTATGCTCAATGATTAAACAATGCCGGGAAATTAGTGGGTCTTTACATTTTCTCATTGTAAAATTTCGTCAAAAAACTGAGATCGGGGCGCAGCATGAGGAGATTTTTCTGGTTGATCAGTTGTGAAGGGCTGACACCGGCGTACTTTCGAATCTCTTTGATAAAATGACTTTGATCATGATAACCGAAACGCACCACGTAGTCCATCCAGTCGGTGTTGTTCGTTTCAATAATACTGGCCACTACGCTTTTAAAACGCTTTAAGGTCAGGTATTTTTTAGGAGAGATCCCGGTCTCTTCCTTAAATCTTCTTTCGATGGTGCTGTAAGAGTAGTTGGTGCACTGCCGGATGGTTTGCAGGGAGAAGTCAGGTCCAACCTCATCTGCTACTTCGGTGATAAATCCGGAGATATCGGTAAAACGATCTTGCAAAAAATCGAGTACTTCGGCGATGATCTGTTTTTCGTTTTTGTCCACCAATCCCTTTTGCAGCTCGTTGCTGCTTTCGCCAAAAATCTGTCTGGCCGGAACGATGGGCTGCCTGATCAATTCAATCGGCCGGATGGATATGAACGGGAGCAAACTAGCCAAGGCTCGGCTACGAAAAGAAACGATCACAAATTTTTTCAGGGAAGACAGATCCGTATAAATATTTTCGTGCAGGAAGGCAAAGAGCGTGCTTTGGGTGGTACTATATTGCTTTCCGCGGTACCAGTAGTCCAGATGCCCGCGTAGAGGAATGAATAGTTCCGGAGTAATGCCGGGATAGGAGATCGTAGGCCGGGTATCCGTCTCAGCGGCGTTTGTAGTTTCACTTACCCAGATTGAGGCGATGTATTTTTCTATGTAGGTATGAGCCATGACTTTTAATCTGCATACATTTAGGCGATTCCTATGACGATTATCGACGAAAACGGATAAATGGGGGATAATTCGCTCAACTTCCTTTTCCAAGGCTGCTAATGCTTCTCTGTCAAATTCTTTTTCGGTTTGTTTAAAGGCATAAATAAAAAGCGCTACGCGTTTAGAATTGCGGCCATTATCCCACATTTCATTACCAAGGCTTACACTCTTTACGTTTACTTTTCCGTATTCATAGGTTACCGATATTTTTTCTGACCAGTTGTTCCACTTATCCCTGCACTTGGCTTCAGCAGATGTTGGATCCTGAAGAGATCTTTAGACTAGTCCGATCCCTTTAAGATGGGGAATGTGACGCTGCATTTATTATCTTATTAATGGCCTCGGTCACTTTCTCATTTGAGGTGGCAATATTCATTCTCATAAACAATGCACCTTCCCGCCCAAACCAGTGCCCTGCATTGAGACCAACCCCTGATCTTTTTGTGATGTCATCGAACATGGCCCTGGAGTCATTATATATTGCTCTAAAATCCAGCCAGACTTGATAGGTGCCTTCGGGTTTTATCAGTGCAATTTTTGAGTTTTTTATTGCCTCTTCGACGGTTGTTACATTTGCCTCGATCACTTTGATTAACTCATTCAGCCACGGCTTTCCATCCCGATATGCCGACTCCAACGCAACGCTGGTTAGTGCATTGGTTCTTCCCAGATTGTATTTTTTGAATGTATTGGAAATAGAACGTTGCAGGTCTTCATTGGGAGTAATGGCCACGGAATCGGCTATTCCACAAAGATTGAATGTCTTTGCTTCCGAGGTACAGACCACCATCCCTTCGTAATCACCGGCAAATTGCAGTACGGAAGTAAATTGGTTGTCGAAAAGAATAATGTCTTTATGTATTTCATCTGAAATAAGCAGGAGGTCATTTTCTTTACAGATCCTCACGACATGTTCCAGCTCTTCTTTTGTCCAGACCCTTCCCACCGGATTGTGAGGATTGCAAATGATGAGGATCTTATTGCTTGCTTCTTTTGCTTTT
>JAGQXH010000272.1 GCA_020436695.1 Lewinella sp.
TGATAAAGCCCTCCCGCAGGATCGCTGGCGGCCGGATGCCGTCTATCATTATATTCAGGACCGCAATATCAAACCTGATTTCGTAGTAGATATCACCGATTATATCAACAAGAAACAGGAATTGATACTGGCTTACCGCTCGCAGTTCTACCTGCCGGAGGCCAAAGAATATGCGGAAGAACTGGACTCCCCAATTTCCGGAAAAGATTTCATGGATTTTCTTCGTGCCAAGGCAGCCTCTTATGGAAGAGATGCGGGTTTCAATTTTGCGGAAGGTTTTACAGTGGAAAGAACACCCGGCATTGACGATCTATTTTTGCTAAAATAAAAACAGAGAGCAAGTCAAATTCTTACTCTCTGCAAGTTCACCATTTAAAAAACCTAGATATTTAGTCTCTTTATATAATTCTATTGGTAGACGCAATGGATTGCGTAAAAATAGCATTTCTATTCGAAAAACAGGGGAAAGTCTTAACTATTATTGCCCTGTTTTTGGTTTTTGGACTTCTTCCTGAAATAAGTGGACTTTTGATGTGCCCTCCAATGGCATTATGTTATTGGTGTTTGCACCTCTATTCCCCATTGAGCTGCCGTCAGTGTGCAATCGGCGAACGTTTATGGGCATAGTCTACAACCTGAAACAGTGCCCGTCCGTTGTGGTAAGCGCCTTTCCACTGATGTGCCTTATTTCTACCTTTATTCTCCGGATCGGTATCCAGGCCGTTATTGTACCAGCCACCGTATTCCGGATCGATCATTTCCTGCTTAATATAGGTCCACATTTGCCGGAAGGCTTCCGGATAGAGTTCTTCATCCGGAAAGTATTCACTCATCAAGGCCAGCGTATGCCAGGCTTCGGCCTGTGCCCACCAGACTTTGTGGTTATTGACGATCTCCATTTTAAGGTCGGGCATAAAGCGGTAGCCACGATCGAAAAGACCGTAATAGTTTTGGTCAAACCCATATTGCAGGCTGTGATCCGTCAGTTTTTTGGCTATTTCAAGGGTTTTGGCGTCTGCTTTGCCGTTAAGGGCATTTGAGGCGTCAATGATAAGGTACGCCGTTTCGATATCATGCCCAAAAGATTGATGATCCAAAGCCAAATTTTCGAGTATGTACTCGCGGGAAGAATCGCGGTGGCTGATGGGTTGCCAGTCTTGCGTGAAGTAAAGCTGCAGATAACCTTCGGGATGGGTCATCTTATCGCGCACCAGTACCAGCATTTCGTTCAGACGTTCTTTCACCAGGGGTTCCGGCAATACCTGATAGGCATTGGTCAGCGCCTCCATAATGTGGATACTGGAATTCTGGTCTTTCCATTCGGGATGCCCCCATCCCAGGCTACTGCCGTACCGCTGCTGGGCAGTATCGGTCGGAGATAAGGGCCGGTCGAAGATAAGATTATAATACCCCAGATGCTCCGGATCATGTGCCCGCTTTTCCAGCCAGTCGAAACTCCGCCTTACCCATTGGAGCACTTCCTCTTCCGGATTGATCCTTGCGTATTCAGACAGTGCATATAAGGCAAAGGCATTGGCATAAGACATTTTGTGGCCCGGCATACCTTCCGGTGGTTCAACCGGTGGATAGTACTGAAAAAAACCGCCATGATCAGTATCCCACATTTTCTCGGTCAGAAATATGTAGCCGGCATCAGCCGCCTGACGGTAGACTTGCCGGTCAGGATAATGCCGGGCGGCCCGGGCGGCCGTCCAAAGCCCACGAGCCTGGGTCACCAGCATTTTCGTTTGTTCTTCGGTACGGGTCCAGTCAGCAGTGAAATTGGTCCAGTAGCCCCCGTTTCCCTCATCGACGATCCGAGGATACCATAGTTCCATGAGTTGGGAGAGTTCTGCTTCGATCTCCTTGACGGGAACCCCCAAATAGTCATCACTTACCGGCTCCGGTGCATTCTTGCAAGACCAGAACAAGGAAAGCAGCAGTGCGATCGACAGGAAAAGACGATCCGAATGTTTTTTAAAGCTTAGTATCATGAGGCTACCATTTAGTAAAAAAGGGATTTACCAAAGGTAGCAAATCGGGAAAAGATTTTTGTCCAGATCGGACTATCAGTGTTGCTCTGCAGCTTTTTTATCCATCTCAATGAGGTGATCCATCAACTCAGGCAACTGGTCGGCATCGATCTTTTTGGACAGGATCTCTTTATTCTGATCCAGTACGTAGATCTGCGGGGTAGATCGAACATCATAGATCTGGGCATATCGCGAGCGGGAATACGGATCGGTCGTGTGTAGCCAATCCTGGATCTCATTATCTTCAATGTATTCCCAGCAGCCGGCAATTTCATTGAAAGGCTTCACGCAAACGGCCATGATCTTTACCCCTTTGTCTTTATAAGCGTCGTAGAACTCCTTCATTTTCGGAGTTGACTTTTTGCAATGACCACAGTCGTAACGCCAAAAATACAGGATAGTGTACTTGGCATCTACATCGTGCAATTCTACCGGACTGCCATCCTTCTTGTACAGCTTTAGGTTAGGCGCAGTCTTACCGATCAGAAGAGGACGCAGGGTATTAGCATTATCAAGTATCTTTTTGAGCTGATCTTCCTCTGTCCAGGGAGCCTTGCCCTGTGCGTAGTATTTGTCTACCAAATGGACGTAAACCGCATCCATACCGACGATCTTCGAACGAGCATAGGCATTGAGGAAGTGGATCAGGTAGTATTTGAAAGTCTCTTCGGAAGGTTCTGCCTTTTTCAGGATATAATCGATGGCCTTGCTCAAGGTATCCGGATGTTGCACCTGGAGCTTGTTGACAAAGTAATCGATGCGCTGAAAAAGGAAAGGAGTACGGAGCATCCGGGGATCACTAATATCGAGATTATCGAAATAGTGCGCCTTGGTATATTCCCACTGTTTCATCTGCAACTCTTCATCACTACCCTTAAATTCCGGCATTTCCAGTTGTTTGCCCGACAGGATGATAGCTGCGGTAAAGGATTTGGGATGCTGAGCCGTCAGGTTATCCTGATAGGCGGTTACCTCTTCGTTGATCACATCGATCCTGGCCTGCACTTCCGCTGTCTTGCCCGCATCGCCCTCGGCGGCTTTCATTTCTGCCTGCAGAGATTCAACGACCGGGCGTTTTTCCGCCAGATAGGCCAGATATTCGTAGAACAATTCGTTTTCCGGCGACCCTTCAATTTTTACATACTGTGCCGGATTATCGGCTTTGGTCGTGACTGAAAAGCGCTGGTTCTGATCATCGATCAACAACTGGAAAAAATCATTCTTTGGAGGAATTACTACCATATAGAAACCCGGCTCCAGAGCTTCTTCGCCGGAAAAAACGAAATAGTCGGCATCGTTCACCGGCACCGTATCCTTTACGTACTGGCTTTCTCCATAGTGATAAGCCAACAGGAGTTCCTTGCCTTCGTAACCTTCGATCTTGACCTTTATCTCATATCCGCCATTGGCCAATAGCTGACCGGCCATCAATAAAAGAAGGAATGTAAGTAGAATGAAATGCTTTTTCATCGGTAGGTTGTTATCTCTTCAAACAATGTACGTCTGATCGTAGATTTTATTTTGCACCGGGGGTGATATCTACGCTTTTGACGCGCAAAATTACGAAAAGATACTCTTTCGGCCATACTTGCTGCAAATAGGGCATTGCCGTGGATCATGTCCGCGAGCCGGACAATACTCCCGTCCGAAGTATATGATCTGGAGATGCAGCTTATTCCATTTTTCTTCGGGAAAGATCCGTTTGAGGTCTGCTTCGGTCTTTTCTACATTTTTTCCGGTACTCAGTCCCCAGCGATAGGTCAGCCGGTGAATATGTGTATCGACCGGAAATGCCGGTACCCCAAAGGCCTGCGACATCACTACAGACGCTGTTTTGTGGCCTACGCCGGGCAATGATTCCAGTGCTTCGAAGTTTTGCGGCACCTGGCCGTCGTACTGCTCTACAAGTATGGTAGACAAATCGGAAATGGCTTTGGATTTTCGTGGTGACAGTCCACAGGGACGGATAATCGCTTTGATGTCTTCCACATTCTGACCAGCCATGGATTGCGGGGTATCCGCCAGTTCGAATAGTCCCGGGGTCACCTTATTGACGCGCTCATCCGTACACTGTGCCGACAATAGCACTGCTACCAGCAAGGTATAAGGATCTTTGTGAGCCAGCGGAATGGGTGTTTCAGGATAGAGCTCATCGAGAATGGCCATAATGCCTTCGGCCTTCTCCTTTTTACTAATGCGTGTCATGATCTGTCTATATGAAGATGTGGTGAGTGGGTGATATGGTGATGTGAGTGAGCACTATATAGAATAAGATTGCTCACCACATCACCGTCTCATCACATCACTCACTATTAAAGTTCTCTAATCTTAATGCTTCGGAAATACACCCGGTTACCGTGATCCTGCAGCAGGATATTGCCTTGCGGCAACTCTCCGAAATTGGGCCATTTCTTATACTTGCTGTAGGCCACCAGGCCACGCCACATTGGTGTGCCTCTTTCGTATTCCACTACCTTGAAGCCATTCAGCCAGTGTTCCACCTTATTCCCCTTGGCCACGATGCGGGCCCGGTTCCATTTATTGACTCCATTGAAGGGTTTGCCGCGGCTCGGCACACTCAGGTTGGAGGCGGGGATCAGATCGTAGAGTGAAGCTAAGGTACGATTGCCGTTGACGCCCATTTTGGCATCGGGATGCTTTTCATCATCCAGGATCTGAAATTCGGGACCAATAGAGGAGCCTGCTCCCTGGTTGAGATCAGCATCAACGAAGTATTTAATGCCACTATTGGCACCTTCCGTCAGTTTGAACTCAACGATCAGTTCGAAATCACTGAATTTTTCCTTGGTGATGATATCACCGCCGGCTTCGGCCTAACCTCCACCGGATTCCATTACGATCAGTTCACCGTTCTCCACTGCCCAGCCGCTTTTCGGAAACTCCGGTGCACGGGCGCTGCGCCAGCCGTTTGTGGTTTTTCCGTCCCACAGCAGGCGCCAGCCTTTGCGTTTCTCGTACTCGGTAAGCGAATTTGGGATCAGATTAACCTCCTGAGCATAAGGCGCCATCGCCATACGCTCAGCCTGAAGATTATCTGTTTTGATATAGATATTCCGCCAGCGGATCTCACGGCCGGCGTGCGAGGTGTTCTTCCCGATCGAGTGGACTTGCAGGGCAATAAAACCTTCTGTGGTCATATCATCTACCAGATTGGCCGTATTGATCCCATTGACCCAGGTACGGATCTCATTGCCGATGGCTTCTACGCGATATTTATTCCAGCCGCCGTTCACAAAAGCCGTTTGGCCCACTTCGTTGAGCGAAAGCGGATAGATCCATCCGCGGCGTGCTTCATCGTATATACCACCACTGTAGGCGCGTTTGCTGGGATCTATTTCTACCTGATAACCATGCACCCGGCCGTTGTTGTAATCCGCAGTACTCAGCGAGCGAAACTGGACACCGGAGTTTAGCGAGGCATCCACCCACACTTCGAATTCCAGGATAAAATCGCCGTAGGTTTTCTCTGTGGCCAGAAACGTATTTGGTGTATTTTCCTTGGAGATCCCCACAATTACATCGCCTTCGATCCGGTATTCGGCATCTCCGTTCAGTTTTTTAAATCCGGTGAAATCTTTTCCGTTAAACAGAGGAGTCCATCCTTCTTTCTGGGCGTAGGAAGTTGCCAGCAGCAAACAAGCCAGGACCATTAAAACACTTTTTCTCATTTCTTATTTGGTTTATTTTGAAATAGGGACGCTACATTTGTCCGGTCGCCTTACAATTTGCCCTTATTTTATGGAGAGACCGCTGACGGGCTTTCTAAGAGACTGTTTTAAAACCCCTCACTGGGCTACAAGACGCGGCTTTTGCCACCACTCTGCACCTATTTTAACTCCGTAGCGCTGCTATGCAGTGAAAAATAGCTTTCGATTGGCAGCAAAATCCGGGTCTTTCACCGGCAGCAGAGGTTTTAAAACAGTCTCTAAGTTCAAAATATTCGTTAAAAAAATGTTTACCTTACAATAGCAAATACCGGATTAGCTTTAATTGTTAAACCGAACACTTTTAAAAACCCTTAGACAACATGGATAAGGCTTCGGCCATAGCTGGCATACGTGCAAAACTGGTAGAAGGAGATATTGAAGCGGCCCTGCAATTACTGATCGAAAACCTGGAGCCGGATCGTCGTCAACTCCGTGAACTGAGCAACCGGGCTTTACAGGCCAAGGCACAACTGGAGAAAACCCAGCGTGATGAACAGCAGGGTGTTATTTCCTTTGATAACAGTAAGCTCAATTACAATCAGATCACCCAGCAGGTCCTCAGTATTGTAGACGATTGGGAAACTCCCACTACACAAACAGTATCCGCTAAACCTACCCGTAAGATCAGGCCTCAAATGATCATCGTGGCCGTATTAATGATCGCCGTGATCGGTGTGATCGGGTTTCGTATGATCAAAAAGAGAAGCGGAGGGGGTAGCGGAACAGCCAACATCGAAGGTTGTCCCCGGTTTGAAAAAAATGCCCGGTTTAATATTTTGGTATTGCCCTTTTATATGATTAGAGGGGAGGTTGAATCTCCTCACCGGAACCTCGCCCGCCGCCTGGACGATTTCAAAAAGCAGATCCAGGATAAGATCGCAACCAGTGTGCGCTATAAAGATGAACCGGCTCCCGAACTCGATGATGAGGCCATACTTGACGGCAAAGAATGTCAGGCAAAACTGGTGATCTGGGGCGGCGTAGAAGCGGTAGATTCTCCCCCTAACGGTGCGATCGTTACTACCAAATACCGATATCTCCTTCCAAAGGACGTGGATGCATTCACCTTTACAAAATTCGACCTGGATGATAACATCTCCGTTGCCGGCCATAGCGAAACCTCAAGCATTGCTACGCAGGGCAGCTTTGTGGAAACCATTTCCAACTACACATCTATCACCCAGGAAGGCAGCCTCTCGAAAGATCTGGAAAATCAGATCCGTCTGCTGTTCGGGATAGCCAATATGCAATCGGGTAATCCGCAGGCAGCTCTTGATCTGCTTGAAAAAGCCGAAGTACAGGATAGTTCCTCCACCTTGTTGCGGGATATGGCCATTGCCGAAAGCCATATCCAGATGAATGATACGGCCAAAGCCGTCGAAGCATACGACCGCGCACTGGCTACTCATCCTAATTACTGGTTTGCACTCAATAACCGGGCGCTTATCTACTACCAAAAAGGAGATTATGCAGAAACACTGAAAAATCTGGATCAAAAACTGGAAGATGAGCCGGATAACGTGGAAGCCCTCACTATCAGAGGGGCGGTCCGGACCAAGACCAAACAATTCAGCGAAGCGGAAGAAGACCTGATGAAAGCCCGGGAACTAGATACAAAAAAAGAACATGCACCCTACATCGATAAAAAGCTACAGGTACTGGAAAGAGAGAAAAGAACAGAAATCCTACGCCGAGACCAGGCTATTTCCAAACTGAATGACAACCGGAATGACATCACTGCATTGACCGATCTGGCTGAGACCACCCGTAATCTGGGCGAATACGAAAAAGCCGACCGGGCTGCCTCACGCCTGCTCAACCTGGACCCTGAAAACCCACAGGCTTTGGCCGTCAAAGCAGAAGTCGCCACCAAACTGGCTCCGCGTAGCCGGGAAACCACACAGATCATTCAAAAAGTAGACAATTTATCTCCGGAAATAAAATCCGAATTGTTTCAGGACAGGCCGCTGCTGAAAGCCATCATTGAGCAGCGTCAATAAAAAATGCGGGTTGCCGAACATTCATTAATCGGCAACCCGCATCCGGAGCCTCTTCCCGCCACGTTCCGTAGCTTACTCCAGATAGATCTTTTGATTGGGGATCACCACTTCATTGGGATCCAGCCGGTTCAATTGCTGTAAGCGCTGCACCGTAGTGCCGTACTGACGGGCAATATCATAAAGCGATTCACCATCGGCAACATAGTGATATTTGCGTTGTGAGCTATCAGAAGCCCGCAGGTTGCTACTATCATAATTAGCCGGGTAAGTCCGGGTATTGATCGGCGTTCCTCCTCCGTAAGAATTCACCAGCGTACTGTTGCCATTGTAAGTACCATTACCGTAGGCTGTAGGTGCAGTCATAGTACCCGTAGCCGGAACCGGTATATCGGTGTAGCTACTGAACGGCCGGGTGTTATTGGTCTGCCCGGTATTCTCGTAAGAAGAAGGCGACGGAGAAGAAAAGGAATAGTTGTTGCTCGGTGTGCCGGTGACGGTCCCACTGTTAGTATTGTTGATAGATCGGGTCTGCGTGTATGCTCCCTGATCATAAGGATTGATGGTCTTGGGGGTCAGGCCGGAATCATTGTAATTGGTAGTGGGAGTTTGTACATCCGGACAATCACAATCCGTTGTTTTCAGCTGCTGCCCGATCTTCGGATATTCATTGGCTTTAAGACCGTTGATCTCGCGGAAGCGTGCTTCAGTATAGCCATATTTCATGGCAATCGAAGCTACGGTCTCCCCGGTACGTACGGTATGATAGACCTGATTGACTCCTTTTACACTCAAAGAAGTGTTTTCATAAGGCACCGGTACGCTACTGCCGGGATTGGCAGAAGCAATATTGGCCACCCTCGGCAGATCATCGGTCGATACTTCAGTAGTTGCCTGTGAAGGATCGCTGACGATCAGTTGTTTACCTTTGTAAATGGTATTTGATTTCAGGTTATTCCATTTCTTCAGGTCATTGACGGTTACTCCGTATTTTTTGGAGATGCTGTAGAGCGTTTCACCGCCGGCAATGCTGTGTTTTTGTACTGCCTGCCCGGCGGTTGTAGCATTACTTGTGATGGGCGGGGCCGTAGTGGTCTCATTGCCCTTGATACTCATATCGGGCGCATCGCTGAACACCGGCGTTACTTCCGAACCGTAGTTTTGCAAAACAATACCATTTGAACCGGAATTAGCGAAATTGCCCTGATTACACATTTGATTGATGCGATAATCCAGTGGAAGGCCATTGATGTTTTCCAACTTGATCGCGTTGCTTAAGGCTTCATCCAAAGTGAATCCGGCTCTTTCTTCAATGATACCGATCTCCGGGATAAAGACAAGGTCAAGATGGGGCTTTGCCGATCTCGGAGCGAATTGACGGAAAATATAAGCTCCCAGGCATTGTTCCTCCATTCTACCTTCAAAAAAAACTTCCCGCTGACTGCCCGGTGCGGTTGCAATATTCTCTCCGATAGCACCGTGTTCCAGATCAAAACGAAACTGATATTTGGGTGACTCAAACGCCATTGTTTGCTGATTGTACTGATATACGCCGGCCAGCGATACCTGGGTAATGGTATGTCTGCCATTATCCAGCTGATTGATCACAAAAACTTCATCAATACCACTGTTGATATTGTCCACCATACGGGCATCAAAGATTCCGGTACTGCAACCGATCCTTGGGCCGGGCATATTTCCCCGGTACTCTCCACTCTCCTGCCCTACTTCGAGCAGCAATCTTTCGCCCGGTGCTACATTGACCTGATAAACAACGTAGGAACCCGGCTGGCCGGCCTGCTTGTATTCCAGGCGATCCATACAGGTTTGATCAAACAAAACAAATACCCTTTCCGCCTGCAGGTACGTACCCGCCAGCAAAGTAAGGGTTAATAGCCATAAGGATTTCCGAATAAACATAGGTGGAATTTTTACGGTTTACGGAAGCCGGAGCACGTTAGCCGGAGTGCGGCCTCTTCTGGCTGAAGATCTTTTCAAAGCCAGTAATTCAATTATACTGAGTGACTTATGTCAAATATTTTAATTCAAGCGTAATTTCAAGTGTAAGGTAATTGAAACCAGCTATTTATGCAAGCCTATCCCCAAAAAGTAAATACTTAACGCTGAACGTAGACAAAATGTTGTTCACCCGGTTTGGGCATTTAACAACGTGGTTATTGTTTCAGAATTTTCCAGCTGCCTTTGCCCAAAGCACTGTCAATCAGTATCCAGTATATACCATTTGGATAGGTCCCGATATCGATACCGGAAGCCTGATGAAGAGACATGCGCCGGATTAATTGACCGTTGCCGGAAAACAGGTATAGCTCCAGCGGATATAGGCCGGGATCACCGCCCTTCAGTTGCAGATAACCGCGGGTTGGATTAGGATACCAACCGATCTCAACCGGAAGATCGTTCCCTTCCAGAGCCGAGGGGAAAACCAGTACGGTCTGAGTGACTGACT